>NZ_JBOKYU010000022.1:0-38990 GCF_051972735.1 Laedolimicola sp.
CATCAGGTCAACGCCTTCTGCATGATGCAGAATACCTTCTCCGGGGCGTATAGGCTGATCCATCAGAATTTTGCCCATTGCATCCGACAGTGTAAATGGCAGCTTGTCTGGTTGCGGATTTCCCAAGCTGATTGTCAGGCTTCCTTGCGGGTCCCCGTCGATCAGAAGCACTTTCTTTCCGGCCTGTGCCAGACCTATTCCCAAGTTCGCACAGGTTGTTGTTTTGCCAACGCCGCCTTTCTGGTTGGCGATGGCGATGATTTGTGTGTTCATGACTTCACCTCATTTCTGATTGTTGCTGTTGTTTCTGGAAATAGAAAAAGCCGCCACTTCAAAATAAAAAGTGAAGTGACGGCTCTTTCTATGGCCGGAATATGAGTTCCTGAAATGAAAAAAGCACCCAGTCATTTTACACTGAGTGCTGTATCAAATTCATATTCAATTATTCAAATTAGGTCAAACTATGCCAAACTGCCACAGCCAAAAACGAGGGGAAAGAGGGCTGAAAAGTAGCCCCCAAAACACCCACAAAATCGGCTCTCGGTTAACCACTTTGGGCACCACTTGACCCTCTTTTTGCCCTCTTTTTGGCCGGTTAACCACTTGCGGACCACTAAAAATTGGGTGAAAACGGCTCTCGTTTTGCCAAATTTGGTCAAACCATATCATCCCGTTTAGATATAGCAAAAGCCCGGAAAACCTTGATTTTCCGGGCTTTTTGAACCATTTTGATATAGTCTGAGCAGTCGATTATCGCTTGCTGAACTGCGGAGCGCGACGAGCTGCTTTGAGACCGTACTTCTTACGCTCTTTCATTCTCGGGTCACGAGTCAGGTAACCAGCCTTCTTCAGGACCGGACGGTAATCCGGATCTGCCTGAAGCAGTGCTCTTGCGATACCATGACGGATAGCACCAGCCTGTCCTGTATATCCGCCTCCGCGAACATTTACCAGAACGTCGAACTTTTCTGCTGTCTCTGTAGCAACGAGCGGCTGACGAACGACTACCTTCAGGGTCTCAAGACCAAGATACTCGTCGATGCTTCTCTTATTGATGGTGATATTTCCAGTACCCGGTACCAGGTATACTCTTGCGATGGATTTCTTTCTTCTGCCAGTTCCGTAGAATTTTGACTTAGCCACTGTAAATTTCCTCCTTTAACCTTTTCTCAATTAAAATGTAAGCACTTCCGGCTTCTGAGCCTCATGATTGTGCTCCGGACCAGCGTATACGTGAAGCTTTGTATACATCTGTCTTCCCAGCGGTCCCTTCGGAAGCATGCCCTTTACAGCGAGCTCGATAACCTTCTCCGGCTTCTTGTTCATCATCTCACGCAGGGTGGTCTCTTTCATACCGCCTACGTAATCAGAGTGATGATAGTAAATCTTCTGATCCAGCTTCTTGCCGGTTACTTTGATCTTGTCTGCATTTACAACGATTACATAATCTCCGGTGTCGATGTGCGGAGTAAAGATTGCTTTGTTCTTACCTCTCAGAACTTTAGCTACTTCTGAAGCCAAACGTCCTAATGTATATCCTGTAGCGTCAACTACATACCATTTTCTCTCAATTGTTGCTGGACTAGCCATGTAACTTTTCATTGGTTTTCCTCCTGAAAATAAATTGAAACTTCTATGGAAATATGTCATTACCGGGGCTTTGGCTCAGACATTTTCGCACTACGTCACATTGAGTTATTATATGATAGAAACGCGGTTGTGTCAACCACTTTTTCAACTTTTCTGTCCCGGAAATTCCGGATGCTCCGGATATTCCATTTTTATCAGAGTCAGGCCTTTCGCCGGAGCTGTCGGTCCCGCTGCCTGACGATCCCGCGCCTCTATGATGCCCAGGATTTCTGCCGGGTCTGTAACTCCGAAGCCCACATTTATCAGGGTACCTGCAAGAATGCGGACCATATTGTAGAGAAAGCCGTTTCCGGTCACCCGGATTCGTATCATATCCCCTTCTCTTATCACGTCCAGACTGTAAATGGTCCGGACTGTGGTTTCCGCCTGAGTATGAATGCTGCAGAAGCTTTTAAAATCATGTTCTCCCAAAAACGGCAGGCAGGCCTCCTGCATCTTCGCCACGTCCAGCTTCTTCCGGAAGAAGTGGCTGTTCAGCCGTTCTCCGGGCAGCTCGAATTCCCGGTTCAGAATCCGGTACTCATAGGTTTTGATGCAGCTGGTCTTTCGGGGATGGAAATCATCGGCCACCTGAAAAGAACGCTGTACCCGGATATCCTCGGGCAGGCGGCTGTTCAGAGCGTAGGCCATTTTTTCGGCGGGCATCCGGGCCTCCGTATCAAAGACGGCCACATTTCCCAGGGCATGGACCCCGGAATCGGTCCGGCTGGCGCCGATAACCGTGATCTCCTCTTTTAATAAAGAAGAAAGAGCCTTGTTCAGCTCTCCTTCTATCGTATCTCCGTTATTCTGTACCTGCCAGCCGCAGTAATCCGTGCCGTCATAGGCCACAATCAGCATCACGCGCTTCATAATACCACTCTCACTGCAATAATTGCCGCCATAAAGAGCGCCACCACGCCATAGGCGTAATAATCACGCTTCGCATAGACCAGCGGCTTCATTTTCGTTCTGCCCTCGCCGCCCCGGTAACATCTGGCCTCCATAGCCATCGCCAGGTCATTGGCCCGTCGGAACGCGGAGATAAACAGCGGCACCAGCAGGGGCACCAGGTTCTTTGCCTTCTGTACCAGGTTGCCGTGCTCAAAATCCGCGCCTCTGGCAATCTGCGCCTTCATGATTTTATCCGTTTCCTCCAAAAGAATCGGAATAAATCGAAGAGCGATGGACATCATCATAGACACCTCGTGTACCGGCACCCGCAGCTTCTTCAAAGGGCTCAAAAGCTTCTCCAGACCGTCCGTCAGGTCGTTGGGCGTAGTCGTCAGAGTCATGACGGAGGTGCCCAGAATCAGGTAAATCAGTCGGACAGCCATGAAAATCGCCGTGTGAAGTCCTTTATCTGTGATTTTCAGCTTCCAGATCTGCACCAGCACCACGTCGCCGGGCGTCAGGAACAGATTGAAAATCAAGGTAATCAGCAGGATGAAAAAGATGGCCTTCAGACCCTTTACCATAAAATGGAAGGGCACTTTCGAAAGCTTAATCACAGCCACCAGAAAAACCGTTGCCACCAGATACCCCACCCAGTCATCGGCCACAAAAAGGGCTATCAGAAAGACGATGGTTGTCACCAGCTTCACGCGGGGATCTAATTTATGCAATATGGAATCTGCCGGGTAATACTGTCCCAGCGTTATATCTCTAATCATGTTTTTTTACCTTATCCCGGAACACGTTCAGAATCGTATCCCTTGCCTCTTCTATGGTCGTAGCGTCCTCGTCCACGCCAAATCCCTTTTCCTTCAGGGTATGCAGAATGTAGGTCACCTGGGGTGCGGCCAGGCCGACGCTCTCCAGCTCTTTATAGTGCCGGAACACTTCTCTTGGCACTCCGTCGTGCAGCACCTCGCCCTGATTCATGACGATAATGCGCTCCACGTATTTGGCCACGTCCTCCATGCTGTGGGATACTAGCACGATGGTAATGCCCTTTTCTTTATGAAGCCAGCTTATCTGGTCCAGAATCTCATCCCGGCCCCTTGGATCCAGGCCCGCCGTAGGTTCGTCCAGAATCAGCACCTCCGGCTCCATGGCAAGTACGCCCGCGATGGCCACCCGGCGCTTCTGACCGCCGGACAGTTCGAAGGGCGACTGCTTCTCATATTCCTCTGAAAGGCCTACCATCCGCATGGCCTCTCTTGCCCGGGCTTCCGCCTCTCCCTTCGATAATCCCTGATTCTTCGGCCCGAAGCAGATGTCGCTTAAGACGTCCACTTCAAAAAGCTGGTGCTCCGGGTACTGGAATACCAGTCCCACCTTGCTGCGGAGCTTGCGCATATCGTAGCCTTCCGCGTAAATGTCCTCTCCGTTAAAATAGATATGGCCGGAGGTGGCCTTTACCAAGCCGTTCAGATGCTGCACCAGCGTGGATTTTCCCGATCCGGTGTGGCCGATGAGACCGATAAACTGACCGTCCGGGATCTCCAGATTCACGTCCTTCAGCGCATGGATTTCGTAGGCTGTGGAAGGACTGTAGGTATATTGCACATGCTCTAATTTAAGTGACATAAGGCTTCCACCAGTTCCTCTCTTGTCAGTATTCCGTCGGGCAGGTCAAGACCCGCTTTTTTCAGCTCCCACGCCAGCTGGGTGGCCTGGGGCACGTCCAGCCGGTAAGATTTCAAAGTCTCCACCTGGGAGAAGATCTCCTTCGGCGTTCCGGTCATGACGATTTTACCGTCGTCCATGACGATGACCTTGTCCGCGTAAATGACTTCTTCCATATAATGAGTAATCAGAATGACTGTAATATCTTCCACCTGATTCAACGCCCGGACTGTCCGAATGACTTCCTTCCGGCCATTAGGGTCCAGCATGGCGGTAGGCTCATCCAGCACGATGCACTTGGGATGCATGGCTACCACGCCCGCAATGGCCACCCGCTGCTTCTGGCCTCCGGACAGCTTATTCGGAGAATGGTGACGGTATTTCAGCATATTCACTGCCTTCAGGCTCTCCTCCACCCGCTCCCAGATTTCTTTCGTGGGCACTCCCATATTTTCCGGACCAAAGCCCACGTCCTCTTCCACAATGGTTCCGATAATCTGATTATCCGGGTTCTGGAATACCATACCGGCGCTCTGCCGGATATCCCATACCCGTTCTTCCTCCCGGGTATCGATTCCATCCACCCACAGAGTTCCCTCGCTGGGGATAAGCAGGGCGTTGATATGCTTGGCCAGCGTAGATTTTCCGGAACCGTTGTGTCCCAGAATCGCTACAAAGTCCCCCTTCTCTATCTGGAAGCTGACGCCGTTCACGGCCTTAATCAGCTCCCGTTCCCGGCCTTCCTCATCGTATTTTTTATATTCATAAACCAAATCTTCCGCTTGGATCATTGTTTCTTTCTTTTCCATGTTTACAACCCATCCTGCAAAATCCATAGATAAATCCATTTTCTTTCGGAGTTTCGCATTTTCTGAATTCTGTTTCTACTTTCTGCTATCAGTGCCCGGCTGCATGTCCGGTCATGGCACTGCTTTTTATTTTATAATAAGAACAGGGCTTTTGCAAGAAAAAGTACAGATTGTCAACAGATTTTATTTTTCAAGTTTACAATACAAATAAAATAACTGCTCTTTCAGAAATTCAGCCCAGAAAAAACAAAGCCCTCGGAACGTTTCCGCTCTGAAGGCTCTGACTTTTACTTTCTATCTTACGCAGCGCTTCTGCCGCCCTGCTTCATGGCATTTTCAAATTCATGCAGCTTCTGCCGCTGCTCGGCTGTCAGTGTGGTCGGTACCTGAATCTGAATGGTCACGTACTGATCCCCGTGTACCTTCGGATCCTTCATAGACACGATTCCTTTGCCGCGGAGCCGTATCTTCTTTCCGGACTGGGTTCCTGCCGGAACCTTGCAGACCACATTGCCGTAGAGGGTCGGGAAGCTGGCCTCGCCGCCAAATACCGCTGTGGTAAATGGGATATCGGCCGTGGTATAGACATCCATGCCCTTCCGCTCATATCCTGCCCTGGGCATAATGTGTACCTTCAGCAGCAAATCGCCGTTCTCCCCGCCTCCGAAGCCCGGGTGTCCCTTTCCCCGGAGCCGCACGCTCTTGCCGTCGTCAATACCTGCCGGAATATGCACGCTTAAGGACTGTACGCCGGTACCGTCTGCTGCCTGAATGTGAATCATCTTATCGCACCCAAAGGCCGCCTCATCAAAGCCGACCGTAATGTCCGCGTGTAAATCCTCGCCCCGATAAGAAGCCTGCTGCCGATAGCCCTTCTGACCGCCAAAGCCGCCAAAACCGGAACCATTGCTGTAAAAGCCGCTGTGGCCGCCTGCGTTGCCATGGAACATATTGCCGAAGATATCTCCGAACATATCGCCCATGTCGCCGCCTTCATAATGGAACTCCTGATAGCCGCTGCCGTCTCCCGTGTGGAAACTGCCGCTACGGAAGCCTCCCTGGCCGCCAAAGCCCTGACCGCCCGCTCCTCCGTAGAAACCGCTTCCTGCGTCTGCCCGGGCGTTGCCTGCCTCGTCAAAGGCCGCAAAACCAAACTGATCGTATAATTTCTTCTTTTCCTTGTCACTGAGCACATTGTAGGCCTCTGTGACCTCTTTAAACTTCTGCTCGGCCACCTTGTCCCCCGGATTCATGTCCGGGTGGTATTTCTTTGCCAGCTTCCGGTAAGCACGCTTTATCTCTTTCTCATCTGCCTGCTTTCCAATGCCGAGCACCTCATAATAGTCCTGTTTCATAATGCCTGCTCACCTCCGCCTGCATAATTACCAGCTGCAAAGATGGGGATGCAGCCAAGCCGCATCCCCATCTTCTCTTTTGCCTGTCGAAAAGGCCTACGCTTAGCCTTCAATATCGATATAGCTCTTCTTTTCTACCTTCGGCTGCTCCTCTTTCTTCGGAACCAGCACCTTCAGCACGCCATTTTCAAATTTGGCCTTGATGTCTTCCTGGGTGAGATCCTCTCCCACATAGAAGCTCCGGCTAGTGGTGCCGCTGTAGCGCTCCTTACGGATGTACTTACCGTCCTGCTTCTCCTCCTTCTTGCTGTCGGTGGAAGCGGTAATGGTCAGATAACCGTCCTTCAGTTCTGCCTTCACATCCTCTTTCTTTACACCCGGAAGCTCAATCTCAAGCTCGTAACCTGTCTTGGTCTCCTTCACATCGGTGCGCATGAGGGACGCTGCCTCTTTGCCATAAACCTTCTTTGCAGGTGCATACGGAAATGCAAAATCATTTACAAAATCATCTAATAAACTTTCTCCAAAAATACTCGGTACTAACATAAATCATTCCTCCTAATCTTCCCTTCAGTTCTGCTGGAGGTTCCGCAAGGGCTTTTTCTTATTTTCTTTCTTCTCCCTTGCTCTGACTCTGTTATAGCACCATTGTTAGCACTCGTCAAGTAGGAGTGCTAATATTTTAGAGATTGTTTAGAATTATAATATTTGCATAATAATTATAACAATTCAGACATATTTATCTGATATCTTCGGAAGTATTTCCCGCATATCATCAAACAGGCAATCTGCTTTTTCCTGGTGAAATCCAAATCGTAAATCTCGTCTCGCAACTACCATTACGCCTGCTGCTTTTCCGGCTTCAATTCCGTAGGTGGAATCCTCCACAACCAATGTCTCTTCCGGTGCCGTTCCCAACTGCTTCATCGTGTACCGATAAATTTCCGGATCCGGTTTACTTTTCCGAAAATTATCTCCACTTACTAACACTGAAAAAAATCTTTCCCAGTTCTGCTGCTCTACAACTCTTCGGATGATTTTGTCGGAGGAGGATGAGGCGATGGCCATCCTTACGCCATCCGCACGCAACTTTTCCAATACCGGAAGCACGTCCGCAAACTGCATCTGACTGTAATCCAGCTCCCGATTCCGGAACTTTCTCTCAAATTCGTCTTTATACTCCTGACGAAGCGCTTTTCCCGATATGCTCCCGCCGTGCGCCCGGGCCACATTCTCCCATATGGGAGAATTGTGGGCGCCGACGGTCTTGCAGGCTTCCTCAAAAGGAAGTACCATACCCTTTCTTTTCAGAAACTCAAGAAGCAAATTCAGGTAGAAGAGTTCACTGTCTATCAGGGTACCATCCAAATCAAAGATAACTGCTTTTTTCATATATTAATACTCAAACTGGCGATAGTATCTTCTCAGCTGCATATCATGACCCAGCTTCAGGGACATCTGTATGGACAGGCGATCAATCAGTAGACTGCAGGCAATAAACGGAGCATAGATCCAGCGGAACTTTTCCTCTACGCCTTCCAGCTCATAATCCTTCGTATCTACTACAAAAAGCTTCGCAGGTGTCTGCTTCAGGAAACGCTCTGCTCTCTCGTCAAGCGCGCGGTCCGGACCCTCACCCTTAATCAGAATGACAGGTGTTAAATCGTCAATCAGCTCCAGGGTTCCATGGAACAGATCCGCGGAGGATACGGACTTCGTGCGAACCCAGAGTGCTTCCTCTACCACGCACATAGCCTCGTCAATATTCTCGCCCCACATCTGGCCGCCGCCTACGAAAAGGATGTAATTTTCTCTATTCAGGGCCTCCGCCATTCTTTCTGCTTCCGGATCAAACTTTTCTTTTACCTTCACCATATTTTCCGGCATCATGGCAACTTCTTTTTTGAACTGTGCATAGTCTGCCTCAGAAATTTCTCCCTGTTTCAGGAAAATCCGCATCAGGAAGGTATAAATCTCCATGTAATAGAACTCCGGAAGATCCGCCTTTACTACCGGTACATAGCCATCGGAATTCTTTCCGATCGGGCTGTCCGGGCTGCTGGTAAATGCCACGATATAACAACCTTTTTCCTTCAGCTTTGCCGTAGCCGCTGTTACCTCTTTTGTATCTCCGGATTTGGATACCGTAATAATCAGAGATTTTTCTGTCAGCTGACGGTTTCCGATGGTCATCAGCTCTGCCGCGTGCTCCAGATAAACCGGCGTATTGCTCATCTGCTTCCATACGACGCTTGCCGCTGTAAGCATTGCCATAGAGCCTCCCACGCCTACCATGAAAATGTTGTCAAAGCCGTGTGCTACCGCAGCGTCTGCCGCCTTTTCTGCCAGCTCCAAATCTGCCGCTGTCTTGTGTCCGATTTCCAGATACTTTGCCTCGTCAAACTTATACATTTTTTCTTTTCTCCTCTTCTTTTTTTATTTAACCTAAAATGCCAAAGAATGCGCAGATGATTCCGAAAATACAGGTCCCGAGAATCAGCCACATGACATTTACGTTCTTCTTCATGAGTCCGTAGTAAATTCCGGTAAAGGTAAGTCCCAGCATACCCGGCATAATACCGTCCAGAATGGACTGAATGGTCGTTGCCGCGTCACCGGATCCGATCGTAATGGGGCAATTGACCGATACCATAGTCATCATCATACCGCCTACAGTCATAATACCCACAATTCCGGTGGCCAGCATCAATTTATCCATCATATGGGATTTCTGGATTTTCTCCAGATACTTTGTTCCCAGCTCATAACCCTTTAATGCGCCGAAATATCTGCACAGATAACTGGGTACATTGAAAATCAACAGGAACAGAATTGCGCCCAGCCAGTTGCCTGCAGCTCCCAGGGAACAGCCGATACCGGTACCAATAACACGGATGGTTCCCAGGAAAATGGAATCACCCACGCCGGACAAGGGACCCATCAGGGCTGTTTTTACCTGCGTAATGGATGCCGTATCAAAATCATCGCTGTTGGCATTGGTTTCCTCCATGGAAGCCACTACGCCGCCTACAAAAGGAATCAACTGATGGGTACAGTTAAAGAATTCCAGGTGACGTACCAAGGCGTCCTTGTATTCCGGAGTTCCTTCCCCATACAGCTTTCGAAGAATCGGCTCCATCATGTACTCAAAACCCAGATGCATCTGCCGCTCATAATGCCATGCCCAGCCTGTTTTCAGGCTTCGCCGGAACATTCTCTGTAAATCCTTTTTCTCCAAATGCTTTTCTGTCTGATTAGAAGTCATCGTCCTCATCCTCCTCTGCTATGGTATTAACCGCAGCCTCTGCTGCCGCTCCCTTCGGTGCCAGTAAACCTGATTTTTCTACTGCAATAATAATTCCGATAATCGCTACAGCCAAAATCGGCGCGTTAAAATAAGAGCACAGTACAAAGCCAAGGAACAGGAACGGAATCAGCTGCTTGTTCAGTATCATTTTTGCCAGTACCGCAATTCCGACTGCAGGAAGGAGGCCTGCCGCAACGGAAAGACCGTTGGTAATAAAAGCCGGAATAGAGTCCAGGAATTTCTGCATTACATCACTGCCCAGATAATAACCGGCAAAAACCAGAATAAAAGCACTCAGGCAGCGAATAAAGCCAAAGAAATTCATTACCCGGAACACGCCCTTTGCATTTCCTTCCGCTGCGTACTTATCAGCTCTTGTGGCAATCACGGTACCCAGCATAAATACCAGGTTGTTGACAACCAGCGCTATCATGGAAATAGGAAGCGCCAGGGCCATGGCAATTCCTGTATCCTTTCCCAGACCGATAGCAAACGCGGTTCCCAGAATACCTCCGGTAACAATATCAGGCGGAATATACGCTCCAACCGATACAGCTCCCATAAACATCAGCTCCAGGGAGGCGCCGATAATGGTTCCCTGTCTCACATCACCCATTACAAGTCCTACCAGCACGCCGGTAACCAACGGCCGGAAAATATAGTTTGTTCCGATTGCGTAATCATAGATTGCAAATGCTCCGACCAGGCCGAGCAATAACGCAATTCCCAAGTTTGATCCCATTTTACTTTACCTCCTCTTTAGATAAGATTATCTACATTAACCTTTCGTTCATCCGGTACCAGACGTATTTCCACCTCAGTACCTTTTTCTATCAGTCGTTTCAGACCCGCTTCCTCTTCCTCTGTTACCCAGATAGTCTTGGAAAGCTGCTTTCCGTTTTCCAGTTTCTTGACGCCACCCAGATTGATATGGGTAATCTGCGGACAATGCTCCGCCAATGTAATGGCGTCCTTTGGGGATTCTACTACGATAAATAATTTATATTTATCGGTAACTCCACTGTTAATTGCAGCAATGGAATCCTCAATATTTTTGATAACCAGCTTA
This sequence comes from Laedolimicola sp., assembly GCF_051972735.1. Classification (NCBI taxonomy): domain Bacteria; kingdom Bacillati; phylum Bacillota; class Clostridia; order Lachnospirales; family Lachnospiraceae; genus Laedolimicola; species Laedolimicola sp. The sequence continues at coordinate 10,741 of NZ_JBOKYU010000022.1, forward strand.
GTTCCGGCGGGCTTGCTGAGCTTCACGGTTGTTTTCCGCAAATCGTCATGCATAATACCATCATTGGCAATCAAAATACAGTCCGCGCCCAGGTTTGTGGTCCAGGAAAACGCCACCTGACCATGCAGCAGTCTGTGATCCACACGCAACAGTTTAATCATTCTCTTACACCTCCCAGCTTTTAAAAATCCTCATTTTTCGCTTCTGCGTCCAGAAGCTTTCTGCAGTTAACTGCCCCTTCTCTGGCTGCATTCAGGGCTTCTTCTATCGCAACCTCCGCCGATGCATCCTTCAATTCGGTCAGCACCAGCAGGAGGGCCAGATTCATTCCGGTGAGAAGATGGATATCCGGACGGTGGATGTACTTCATAAACTCATTGTTCACACTGCCACCCAGTAAATCGGTGACAATCACCCACTCTTCTCCTTCCTTTATGTTTTCCATAAATTCTTTCACACGCGCTTCAATACTGGTTTCTCCATCCAGATAGGCGCAGAAGGTTTTTACCTCTTCCTGTTCTCCCATAATCAGTTCCAGCGAACATTTCATTCCTTTTGCCAGAGTTCCATGGGACGCAATTAAAATCTTCATTTAAAACTCCTCTTCTCTGTTGTCATTTTTTATATAATCATATACATAGGCAATCTCGCCGATGGGCAATTTCACACCGTAATGACTGCAGATTTCTTCAAAGCTGCTCTGCATCATATCAATGAATTCCCGGTGCTCATTTTCAAAATTTTCATATTCCACAGAGGTTATCTCCGCCTTTGTCACCAGACGCTCGATGAGACAACAGATATGGATATACAGACCGCAGATGGTTCTGCCTCCCAGCTGCCTGTGCATATGCTTCTGTAAGGTCTGCATGGCCGCTTCTACCATATTCAAAAGCGCCGGGGCATTCAGAATAGTCAGATACTGAACTACATTTTCCAGTGTGAAATTCTTCAGGAAATTACTCTCAAACTGCTGAATTTCTTCCTCATTCAGATAGTTGCGAAAGATTCCTTCTAACCGTTCCAGTGAGTTTCCGGAAATCATATCCTCCAGGGCAATAAAGGGAACCTCCTTCAGCTTCGGATTGAAAACGCCAATCATGCAAAGCACATCATACTTCTGAAAAATCTCTGCAGACTCCTGGTTTTTCACCAAATCATAATAATCGTAAACAATAGACTGAATCGGAAGGATCCGCGGCATACTCTCGTCAAACAGCTTTTTCATCCGCTCAGCAGATCGGATGCCTGACTCGCTGACAAAGATAATGGCCGCTTCCTTCTGTACCTTTTTTATCAGCCTTCCCTTCGGATTGCCCGCCAGAACCGCTTCCCGGATAATCTGCTCCGGTTCCTCTCTCTGCAGCATCCGGCTGCCTACCTCCAGAGCCAGAGCTGTGGATACGTTATTGATGATACCGATATTTATATTGGATACATCATCCAAACGGATATCTATATCCTCCAGACTTCCCGTATCCGTCAGTAACAACAGATTTTTAATTCCGGGAAGATTCCGGATATGACGTTTGACATTCTGCACCACCTCAACCACATTGCTGTCCAGCGGCATGTCAATGGCCTCGAATACTCTGGAATCCAGAATTTCATTGACCGAATCCGCAATACTGCTGGCTGTAGAATAGCCGTGGCAGATGATTAGGCCATACATATCATTTTCATGAATATCCCGGTCATACTGCATAATTTCCAGTGTCAGCAGAATACGGGCTGAAATTCCGGGATCCAGATCCAGATTATCCCGCACTGCCTTTGCCAGATCCTTCACTACCAGAGCTGCTTTCGGGAAATTCTCTGTCAGCCGGTGTTCCAGATAGTTCAATTCCTTTTTATGCTGTTCCTCCCAACCGGATATCTGCACATAATTCTGTATCTGCTGATAGATGAGCCTTGTAATAACAATTCCCCAGTTTGTGGAAAGCGTAATATTATATTTCTTGCTGACAGAGCCTATCACATCCTCTACCACCATTTGAACCGCTTTCAGCTTTCCGTTTGCGTAGATTTTCCGGAATACCAGATAATCGTAATAGCCTTTTACACAGTAATAAGACTGCTTTACAAAATCGTTCCAGTTTTTTTCGGTTTCCAGCTGTTCGAACTGATTCAATATTTGTGAAAGTATATTGAAATAGCTGTCCAATCCGTTTTCATGCTGATACCCCCGGATGGGAATCAACGTCTCGTCCTCTGTCTTTTCCTCTGCCATAGGAAGAGAAGCAATCATATCTTCTGAAAGATGGTACAGCATAACCTGAATATGTTCTCCGTTTTGCCGCATCAACGCATTGGCACAGCAGATGGCAATGCTGTTGCGAAACTGACGGATATTTCCCTCAAAATGATAATTCATAAAGGCCTGCAGCACCCGCTTGCTGATATAGATGTCCTTATGCAGCTTCAATGATTCCTTATAAAAACAGGATACAATAAGCTCCTCCCGTTCTTCCGGAGACCGTTCGTCCAGAGAAGGAATCTGAAGTACAATCGGAATCTGTCGCAAAAGGGAATCCAGAATTTTTCTTTCTGTTTTTTCAGAGGCCGTGAATACCAGCCGCCTTCCCCGCTCGTCCAGTCCTTCTGTCAAAAGTGGAAGCAACAGCTCCTGTTCCTCCGGCGGCAGCCGATCCAGATTTTCAAAGACCATCAGCCTTTTTCCCTGCTGCACAGCCAGCAGTTCCCGGAATTTTTCTGGTTTATTCTGGTAATCGCTACAGTTCATCCAGACAACCTCTTCCTCCTTTGGAACCACTTCTCTGTTGACCGCATACTCGAACATGAGCTGTACCAGGAAATTTTTTCCTACTCCGTTTTCACCGCACAGGAGAATCGGGATTCCATGTCCCGGATAACCGATAGCTGATTTACACTGTTCAATACAGTACCCCAGGCTTCCGTTATAACCGATGGCCCTGGCAAAATCTCTGGTTCCGGTCTGTTCCAGTACATCCAGCAGCTCCTCAAAGCTCTGATAGGTAATCTTCTCCAAATGCACCCGGTAGTTTTTTTCCAATTCTTCCCTGCTCAAAAAGCAAATGGGCCAGGAATTGATTTTCACTGCCTTTTCTTCCTTAACCAGTTCGTTCAGATACTGGCTGGCCAGGTTCCTGCTGATGTACAAATCATCTCCGATATTCTTCGCTGTCAGCTCAATTCTGTTATTACCTGAAAACTCTCTGCTCTTTTCTGTAAGCAGCTTTCCTATCTGGTCTTTCGTATTTCCTGTCATGCTTTCTCCTCTCCACGTGCTCTATTTTACACACTTTTTTTGGTTTGAAAATGCCTTCGACGCTATATCGACATTCTACTGCTTTTCCGGACACTTGCAACTCTTTTCGACACAAACCATTCACACAGCCTTTGTATTTTCAGACACTTTATTTTTTCCAACCCATTGACTCTGAAAGTTTGATTCCGTATGCTTGATACAAAAAAAGAGAGGAGTTTTTCTTATGGCAAATCATGAATTAATGAAATTAACAGCTCATCAGGTAAAAGAGGGGCATTACGACAAGGCTATTCTCGCTGTCGGTTCCTGTGAAGCCCATGGTCAGCATATCGCGGAAGGCTGCGACACTCTGGTTTCTTATGAATTAAGTAAGAAGATTGCCGACAACGTAGATGGCTTACTTGTACTGCCTCCTATCACCGTCGGCTACAGCGGACATTACGATACGTTTCCCTTCACACTGACTTTAAGCTATGACACCGTAACACAGGTGATCTATGATATAATGGAAAGCGTCCTTCGCAACGGAATTAATAAGATTTTTGTTTTCAATGGCCATGACGGCAATATTGCCCCCATTGAGATTGCTTCCCGCAAAATCAAAGAAAAGTATCCTGACGCCCGCATTGCTTCTCTGCCGGAATGGTGGGTAATCGCCGGAAAGCTGTTGCCGGAAGGAACCTTCGAGGTATGGAACGGCGTGGGGCATGCCGGTGAAGGCGAAACTTCTATTGCGTATCATTTGTTCGGCGAATACTGTGAGCCGGAACTGGCTACCTGTGTCATTCCGGATCATCTGATAGATGGCATTGATATAAAATGGGATTTTTCTGAAATTACCAATACTGCACAGACCGGAGACGCCACAAAGGGCACTGCAGAAAAGGGTGAGAAAATGACAAATGTTCTGGTAGATTTCGCCGCAAAAGCCATCCGGGAATTGGACAGCCGGGACTGGAATTACGGTTCTACCCAACATAAAACTGCTTTAAAATAAAAATTTCTTTTTTCTATCAAAGAACGGACAGAATCCTTCCCATCAGATTCTGTCCGTTCTGTTTTTCTAAATAGCGACCCGCTCCCGATCCGGATGCTCTCCGGACCAGCCAATCTGGGGCAGTGTCATCAGCTGATGCATATCGTCGTCCTCGATGTTAAAACCAAAGACATCCAGGTTCTGACGCATCCGCTCGCCGGAAGAGGATTTCGGCAGAGGCAGTACGCCGCACTGAAGGGCGAACCGGATACAAAGCTGCGCTGCGGATACCTGGTACTTTTCCGCCAGTTCCATGAGAAGCGGCTCCTGAAGCACTCTGGCCCGTCCGATGGGACTCCAGGCCTCCACCTGGATGCCCAGGCGCTGGCTGAAATCCACCGCGGCCTTCTGCATATATCCCGGATGGAACTCCAGCTGATTCACCATGGGAATGATACTGGTCCGCTCCAGCAGGTTGTTCAGATGGTGAGGCAGGAAATTGCTGACGCCGATGGCCCGCACCTTTTTCGACTTATAGAGATCCTCCAGGGCTTTCCAGGTTTCCACGTCCAGATCCTTCCACTCAGCTGTCAGGTCGTCAGGTCTCGGCCAGTGAATCAGATACAGATCCAGATAGTCGGTACCCAGTTTTTTACAGGACTCTTCAAACTCCCGCAGGGTTGAATCGTAGCCGAGTCGGTCTCTCCAGACCTTCGAGGTCAGGAAAAATTCTTCCCGGGGAACGCCGCTTTCCCGGACTGCTTTTCCCACTGCTTCCTCATTAAAATAAAAGGCAGCCGTATCCAGATGCCGGTAGCCCTGCCGGATTGCTTCGCTGATAATGGCCTCATCGTTGTCGTCGGCGGCCTTGTAGGTACCGAAGCCCACCGCCGGAATTTCTACCCCGTTTGCCAATGTAAATGTATGTCTCATATGCTGCTCCCTTCTTCCGTGCTTTCACGCCCGTGATTTCCTACATTATACCTTCTTTTCCCCGGCCGCTCAAGTCCGTCCGCCGGAAAATCCCGTTTTCCCTCCGAAATCCTGAAAACTCAGAAATTTCAGGAATTTAACCGTGGAAAGGGCTTGCAAATTCTATATTTTCCTGTAAAATAGATGTGTATGCCCGCAGATAAAAGCTGTGGGCCAAAAAACGTATCATACACCATATTTACCAAGTCATAAGGAGCAAAACATGATCAGTGCAAATAATGTAACGCTTAGAATAGGAAAGAAAGCCTTATTCGAAGATGTCAATATCAAATTTACCGAGGGTAACTGCTATGGCCTCATCGGAGCCAACGGCGCAGGAAAGTCTACCTTCCTAAAGATTCTGTCCGGCGAGCTGGATTCCACCAATGGCGAAATCGTCATCACCCCGTGACAGCGTCTCTCCTTCCTGAAGCAGGATCATTTCCAGTATGACGAGTATCCGGTTCTGGACACCGTTATTATGGGAAATGCCCGTCTCTACGAGATTATGAAGGAGAAAGAGGCCATTTACGCAAAAGAGGATTTTACCGATGAGGACGGTATCCGCGCCAGCGAGCTGGAGGCTGAATTCGCGGACATGGACGGCTGGGAGGCTGAGTCTGACGCCGCTACTCTCTTAAACGGACTGGGTATCGATACCGATCTTCACTACACCCTGATGAAGGATCTCCTGGGTGCCCAGAAGGTCAAAGTTCTGCTGGCACAGGCATTGTTCGGCAACCCGGATATCCTGCTTCTGGACGAGCCGACCAACCACCTGGATCTGGACGCTATCGCATGGCTGGAGGAGTTCCTGATTAACTTCCCAAACACCGTCATCGTAGTATCCCATGACCGTTATTTCCTGAATAAGGTCTGCACCCATATCGCCGACATCGACTACGGCAAGATTCAGCTCTATGCCGGTAACTACGACTTCTGGTACGAGTCCAGCCAGCTGCTGATTCGTCAGATGAAGGAGGCCAATAAGAAGAAGGAAGAGAAGATCAAGGAGCTGCAGGAATTTATCTCCCGTTTCTCTGCTAACGCTTCCAAGTCCAAGCAGGCAACCTCCAGAAAGAAGGCCCTGGAGAAAATCGAGCTGGACGAAATCCGTCCCTCCAGCCGGAAGTACCCCTACATTGATTTCCGTCCGAACCGCGAGATCGGAAATGAAGTGCTGACCGTAGAGGGTCTGTCTAAGACCATCGACGGTGTGAAGGTTCTGGATAATATTTCCTTTATTCTGGGTCATGACGACAAGGTAGCCTTCGTAGGAGGCAACGAGTTTGCCAAAACAACCCTCTTTAAGATTCTGTCCGGAGAAATGGAGCCGGACGAGGGTACTTATAAATGGGGTATCACCACCAGCCAGTCCTATTTCCCCAAGGACAACAGTAAGGAATTTGACAACGACGATACCATCGTTGACTGGCTGACCCAGTATTCCGAGATCAAGGACGCAACCTATGTCCGCGGCTTCCTGGGCCGTATGCTCTTCGCCGGAGAAGACGGCGTGAAGAAGGTCAAGGTGCTGTCCGGAGGTGAGAAAGTCCGCTGTATGCTGTCCAAGCTGATGATTTCCGGCGCCAACGTGCTGATTCTCGACGAGCCCACCGACCACCTGGATATGGAGTCCATCACGGCCCTGAACAACGGCCTCATCAAGTTCCCGGGCGTGCTGCTGTTCTCCTCCCGTGACCACCAGATTGTACAGACTACTGCCAACCGTATCATCGAGCTGCTGCCGAACGGCGCTATGATCGATAAGATCACCACCTACGACGAGTACCTGGAGAGCGATGAAATGGCAAGAAAGCGTACCGTCTATACCAAGAGCGCTGAGGATGAGGACGATAACTAAGTTTTCATAATTTTATATATTTTCACGTTATACACAAAAATGCTGTCAGGTTTTTCTGCCTGACAGCATCTTTATTTTCATTATGTTCGAATAAAATGCGTCGATACCTTCGACTCACCCGCCGGTCTTTCCAGCCCGTTTTTTTTACCGGCTTCAATGGATTTCAGCATCCAGGCCATATTCTTTCCCAGAAGCCGAAGGGTCTGTAGGCCTTCCAGATCCTGTTCCACATCTGCCGCCTTTCTTCCGTGGACCTCATTCCAGTAATTCGATGATACGATCGGCATACTGGTCATGGTGAAAAAACGGTTCACATCATCAAACGCACTGGTGGAACCGGCCCTCCGGCTGCTGATTACTGCTGCCGCAGGCTTGTACTGAAGCTCTGTATCCGCTGACATGAACAACCGGTCCAGTACCGGCTTCAGCTGTCCGGACATTCCCGCATAATAAACCGGACTTCCCACAATCAGGCCGTCACATTCCTTCATCTTATCTGCCAGCTCATTAACCAGATCTCCCATAAAGCAGTGACCGGTTTTCTTGCAGCTCCAACAGCCGATACAGCCCTTCCGTTCTTCCGTTCCCACCTGTACAAGCTCAGTCTCGATGTTCTCTTCCTTCAGAGACCCTGCGACTTCTGCCAGTGCCCGGGCGGTACAGCCGTTTTTATGGGGACTTCCGTTAATCATTAACACCTTCATAGCTCTTATTCCTTTCTGAATGCAGAAACAAAGATCCATTCTGCCGCCTCATAATTAATTTCTCTTGCATTGGCATAATTACAGGTATTCGGAAGACTCTCCTCCAGGAAATTGTAAATTTCCTTTTCTTCCTTAATATAATCGCATACATAGGGAAGATGCACATCACGGATCAGCTGCTTTACTTCATCCACTGCCGCATGTCCTGCTTCCATATCGGTCATGCCTGCCGTATCGATTCCCAGTGCCTCGGCCACCTTACGGAAACGCTCCGGGCTTGCAATCATGTTGTATTCCATCACATACGGAAGCAGCATGCCTACGGACTCTCCATGGGGTACATGATAATATTTGCTCAGCATGTTGGCCAGACCATGGGTCGCTCCCGTACCGGCAGACAGCATCAGTCCGGCCAGGTCGCTGGCTACCAGCATATCCTTACGGGCCTCATAATTCTGCGGAATCGCATATGCCTGCCGCAGAGACTTTCCTGTCAGCTCGATGGCTTTCAGTGCCAGGGTATCATAATAATCATTGGGCACACAGATCAGCTGCTTTACTGTGTATCCGTCAATCGCATGGGCCAGTGTATCGAATCCGCAGCTGGCTGTCCATTTCTGATTCAGGGTATATGTCAGTGTTGCATCCAGGATAATCAGATCCGGATAGAACAGCTCACTGGTCACATTACATTTCCGGTTAATTTTTGTATTGGTAATGACTGCATAGGGGGACTGCTGGCTTCCGGTTCCGGCTGTGGTCACTGCAAAAAACAGCGGCAGTCTTCCGGCCTTCCAGCCTCTTCGCACTTCCGTATGGCGGGTATATTCCATAATATCCCCCTCGTTGTATTTCATGGCAGAGATGGCCTTTGCTGTATCCATGGAGCTTCCGCCGCCCACTGCCAGTACACCGTCGCAGCCCTGCTCGTTCAGAAGCTTCAGGCCTTCCCGCACCATTTCATCCAGAGGATCGGTACGTACCCCATCGTAAATCACATTGTCCACGCCATGCGCTTTTAGATTTTCACTGATTCTCGCCACATGTCCTGCTGCCACCACACCATCATCTGTTACAATCAAAGCTTTTTTTACGCCCCGGGCCGCAATCTCCTCGCCCAGTGCCTCGGCTGCTCCTTCTCCGATAATCTCTTTCATTTTTCCAATCTGCATCACAGACCATCTGCTCTTGCTCATTTTGCCTTCCTCTCTTCCGCCCCTAAAACGCAAGCTGTCTTGGTGGTCTGCACGGAATTTTCTATTCGACTGCCAGGATAATCTCCAGACCCTCTGCCTGGAATCCTCTCGCATCCGTCGTGATAATTGCGGCCTCCTGGATGTGTCCGTAGGAATAAAACTTTCTTTGGTAAAATTTGGACGGATCCGCCAGTACATAGCTTTTGGTTGCCTTGGACAGCACCTTGTTTTTCAACAGACAGTCAAAGGAATCTGTCGTGGTAAAGCCGCTTCGGACATCGATCCCCCGCACTCCCAGGAATGCTTTGTCTATCAGAATGGAATCCATCCTCTCCACCGTATCCTGGCTCAGGATGCAATGGCTTTTGGGGCGTGTCTGTCCGTCCAGTACAAAGGTCTGTACCTCATTTTCTGCCAGCCTGGTTATATTATAAATTCCGTTGGTAACCACCGTTACATTTTTATTTTTCAAATATTCACACATAAAATACGTAGTAGAACCTGAATCCAGAAAAATAATCTCCCCGTCTTCAACCAGCTCTGCTGCCTTTTTTGCAATGGCTTTTTTTGCTTCCTGTTCCACCGGGATCCGGTTGACCAGGTTGAATTTTGCGCCCTCTGCATTTTTTTCTGCCAGCTGTACGCCGCCGTGAAAGCGTACCACCAGCTTCTTTTCTTCCATAGCCTTCAGGTCTCTTCGCACAGTCGGAAGCGATGCTCCCGTCATATCCGCTATCTCATTGACCATCACAACCTCTTCCTGCTGAAGAGCCTGAAGTATACATTCATATCTTTCTACTGCAGTCATCCGTTTTACCTCTTTGTTTTTCTTTGAGTATATCATAAACCGGCATGATTGCAAAGAATCAAATTAAATCTCTCCAATGATTACTTTCATCTGATCTTTTATCTGTGATGCCTGTGTTCCGTACACAACCTGAATGCTGTCTCCCACATGAAGCACATTCTTTGCTCCCAGCTCCTTAAACCGTGCCTCGTCCACCAGAGAAGCGTCCTTGACGGTTACACGGAGCCGTGTAAAGCATGCTCCCAGGCTTGCAAAGTTCTCAGCACCGCCGAAGGCCTTGATAAGCTCCAAGGGAAGCTGGTTCTCCACTGCATCCATATCCACTGCTACCTGCTCGTCTTCCTCTTCCCGTCCCGGTGTCTTGTAATTAAGTTTCCGGATCATGAAGGTAAATACCAGATAATAAATTACAGCAAAGACAAGTCCTACCGGAATAATCAGCCACCAGCGGGGTGCTCCCGGAAGTACGGTACACAGAATATAGTCAATCAGTCCGCCGGAGAAGGAGGTTCCTGCATGGATTCCCAGAGCCGGGCAAATCATATAGCCAAGACCGGTCAGAACAGCATGAACCAGGTACAGCGGCAGAGCTGTAAATGCGAAGGAATACTCCAGAGGCTCTGTAATACCGGTGATACTGGATGCCAGGCATGCGGCAACCATAAGACCTGCTGTCTTTTTCTTATTTTCCGGCTTCGCACATCTGTAAATTGCCAGTCCTGCTCCCAGAAGTCCCAGCATGTAGATAACAAAGGATCCGCTCATGCAGGCTCCGGCAGTGACCGGAACACCATCTGCCAGCTGCTGGAAATAGATATTCCAGTCTCCCACTACCGTAGTTCCGTCCAGTGCTGTATAGGTACCCAGCTGATAATAATAAATCGGATATATCAGATGATGCAGTCCCACGATTCCCAGAAGCTTGAAGGAAAATGCGTATAAAAAGACTGCGAAAAGGCTCGGGTTATCGGAAGATAAAAATCTGGATGCAATATCAAAGATTCCATTCTGAATCAACGGCCAGATAAAGCTCATGATAAGACCAAGGAAAATGGCTCCCACGGTGCTGACAATGGGAATCAGACGTTTTCCGCCAAAGAAGCCCAGGTACTGGGGAATCTTTGCATCCTTGAACTTTACATACATGAAATAAGCCAGGATACCGCAGAGAATACCGCCAAACACACCTGTCTGCAGCGTGTTCACACCCATAACGCTGGTATACATGACACTGTTGGCAGCTGCTGCCTCCGGTGTGATATTCAGGACGAAATTAATGGTCAGGTTCATGGTAAAGAGGCTGACCAGACCTGCCAGTCCGCAAGCACCGTCATCAGAAAGTCCTACTGCAACACCCACTGCAAAGATAGCCGGAAGGTTATTAAAAATCGCTCCCGATACCGCTATCAGAAGCTGGGACAGCGCATGGGGAAAGCCCTGTGCCATTCCCGGAAATAATGCCAGCAGCTGTGCATTCTGCAAGCCATATCCCAATCCCAGTAACAATCCTGCTGCAGGCAGCATGGAAATCGGCAGCATCATGGAACCACCCAATTTCTGCATGATTGCCAATGCATTTCCTTTTTTCTTCATATTCTTTTTCTCCCTTGTTTTATTATTTTCTGTTATAAGCTTTTGTGATCAGTTCCCTGACTATTTCCTCTGTAATGGGCCGCGGATTGATGATGGAGCATTTTTCCCGTACCGCTGTTTTACAGAATTCTTCAAATTTTTCATCCTCCAGTGATGGAACATATTGTCCAAGAGACGGCAGATGGATATCATCCATCAGCTTTTCCACCTCCCGGGCGGCTGCATGGGCAGCTTCCATCACGGTTATGTTCTCCGTATATACCCCGAATGCCTCGGCAATCCGGGCGAATCTTTCCGGACACGCAATGCAATTATACTCCAGAACATAGGGCATGGAAACTGCGCAGGCTATGCCATGGGGCACATGATATACCGCTCCCAGTGCATGGCCCAGTCCATGGCAGGCATCACTTCCCACACCGGATACCATAGCCCCCATCATACTGGCCATCAGCATGTTAGCCCTGGCCTGATAGGAGGATCCGCAGTTCACGGCTGTCCGCAGATTTTCCGCAATCATGCGGATGCTCTGCAGGGCGATTCCATCTGTGAACACGGTGCTTCCCTGAGCTCCGATGACTCTGCCTGAGGTATAGGCCCCGATGGCATGGGCCAGGGCATCCATTCCTGTAGATGCCGTAAGCCCGGCCGGAAGGCTTAAAATAAGCTCCGGATCCTCCAGTGCCACCTCCGGCAGATTTTTGGGGGATGTGATGGTTGCCTTCCGTCCCTCCGCTTTGTTGGTGATGATGGCATACTGGGTGACTTCACTTCCCGTTCCCGCTGTGGTGGGAATACAGATCAGAAACAGACCGTAATGCTCAAAGGCCTTTCCTCCTGTGGGACTGTTGTCATAATCAAAGATATTTCCCCCGTTGGTTGCCAGAATCCGTGCGCCTTTGGCCGTATCCATGGAGCTTCCGCCGCCAATTCCAATCACCGAATCGCAGTCTTCCTTCTTCAGGACCTCCAGGGCCTTCTCCAGCACCTCTGAGCTGGGATCACTCTCCACCCCGTCAAACAGAACCCACTGGATTCCATTTTCTTCCATGCTCTGCAGCATGGGTTCCAGGGCATGGGATTTTGCCAGGAACCCATCCGTAACCACCAGTGTCTTTTTCTTGCCCGCAGCCTTCAGTTCTTCTCCTGCCGCTGCAGAAGCTCCCCGGCCAAATACCACCTTGGTGGCACCTACCTGAAACTTATTGTACTGCTTCATATCCTTCTCCCTCCTTCAGATTTTCTCCCTTTGTACGAATCACCTTTTGATACCAGTAAAACGAATCCTTTTTATACCGCTTCATGGTGCCGGTTCCATCATCATTCCGGTCCACGTAAATAAAACCGTAGCGTTTTTTCATCTGCGCAGTTCCCGCGCTGACCAAATCGATGCAGCCCCATGCCGTATAGCCAAGCAGCTGTACCCCATCCTGAATGGCTTCGGCTGCCTGCAGTAAGTGTTCCCGGATATATGCAATCCGGTAAGTATCGTGTATGACCACATTCCCTTTTGCATCCTGTTCCGGACGATCGATGGCTCCCAGGCCGTTCTCCACGATGAACAATGGCTTCTGATACCGGTCCCAGTACTGATTCAGCACATACCGCAGTCCCTTGGGATCGATCTGCCAGCCAAATTCACTGGTGGGAATATAGGGATTTGTAAGCCCCGTCAGGATATTTCCGGCAGCTGCCTCTTCCTTTTTGGTTACGCTTTCACAGGTACTGGAATAATAGCTGAAGGATACGAAATCCACCTGCGCCTTCTTAAGCGCCGCCTCATCCTCCGGCGTAATCTGAAGCTCGATGCCATGCTCCCGGAAATACCGTCTGATATAGCCAGGATATTCTCCCCGCACCTGTACATCCCCAAACACATAATTCTTATGCTCTGTATCCAGAACGGCCAGCATGTCCTCCGGCGACGGCGTATAGGGATACACCGGCACACTCAGCAGCATACAGCCTATCTTTGCCTCCGGCATCATCTCATGGGCCAGGGCCACCGCCTTCCCGCTGGCGGTCAGGACGTGGTGCACGGCCTGCCAGGAATCCTGCTCGGATATTTTTCCGTCCGGCGCATTGATGCCGCCGCACATGAACGGTGCCTTCAACTGGGAATTGATTTCATTAAATGTGATCCAGTAGGGAACTCTCTTTCCGTACCGTTCAAATAAAACCCTTGCATATTTCACATAAAACCCTATCATTTTCCGGTTGGTCCAGCCTCCGTAATGACGTACCAGGTATAAGGGCGTCTCATAGTGGCTGATGGTGACCATTGGTTTGATTCCGTATTTTTCCAGCTCCGTAAATACCGCATCGTAATACTTAAGGCCCGCCTCATTTGGCTGCTCTTCGTCTCCCTTTGGGAAAATGCGGCTCCAGGCAATGGACATCCGGAATATCTTGAAGCCCATTTCCGCAAACAGGCGAATATCTTCTTTATAATGATGATAAAAATCGATTCCCTTAAGCTTCAGGTTGTCTGCCGTTGGCGCCTCTGTGGGCCCGGTTACCAGTCCTCTGGGAAGCACATCCTGTACGGATAAGCCTTTTCCATCCTCCAGGTATGCTCCCTCGCACTGGTTGGCAGCCACCGCTCCGCCCCATAGAAAGTTATCTGGAAATAAACCCATATTTCATCCTTTCTCTTAAATCGTAAGTGCCAGCTTTGCAGCCTGATAGATGGCCTGCTTTGCATCCCGGGCTCTCACCGCGTCTCCGGTCACATACACCTCCCGGAAGCTTTTCTTCGCCGCTTCCTCCAGCGGATTATAATTCCGGCAGCCCAGTGACAGTACCAGTGTTGTAAAGCCACCCAGCACAAGCTCCTGTCCGTTTTTTTCTGCCCGGATTCCATCCGGAAGAATTTCGGCAATCTTCGTATCCAGCTGTGCTTTCACCCCGGCTTTTTCCAGACGCTCCATCAGCACGGCCCTCGGACGTTTCGGTGCTTCCTTGGCCAGCTTGTCCACCATATCCACAATGGTAATCCGGTTGTGGTACTGATGCAGGAATTCTGCTGTCTCACAGCCTACCAGGCCACCGCCCAGAATCAGCACATTTTCATCATGTACAACTGTTTTTCCATCCAGAATCTGGTTGGCCAGCAGTATCTTCTCCGGATCAAGTCCCGGAATCCGGGGAACCAGCGGCTGTGAACCGGTAGCCAGAATCACACAGTCCGCTTCCAGTTCTTTCAGTGCGCTCTCCGCCATTTCTGCATTGTAATGATACCGGACCCCATATTTTTTGCCCAGGGTGGTATATGTGAAAATGGCATTTCCCAGATCCTGCTTCTTCGGCGGCACAGCCGCCAGCCGGAAAGCACCGCCGGGTACTGCCTGCTTTTCATACACATCCACCTGGTGTCCCCGCTTTGCCAGAATCCAGGCACATTCCAGTCCGGCGGGGCCTGCGCCGATAATTGCGATCCGTTTTTTTTCCTGTGCCTCGGTAATCTGCCAGCGGTTTTCTTTTCCGCTGAAGGGATTCAGCATACAGGATACGCCGGTGTCATCCTCTTCGCAGCCAGGCTGATAATAGCAGCGCTGCATACAGCCGGTACAGTGGAAGATTTCATCCTCCCGACCTTCCTTCAGCTTCTTTGGAAATTCGCTGTCACAGATGGACTGTCTGCCCAGGGATACCATATCTGCCTGCCCGGAAGCAACGATTTCTCTTGCCAGTACCGGATCGTTGATACGTCCCACTGTAATTACCGGAATATTCACATGTTTTCTGATAATTTCTGCATTCTTTACATTAAAGCCCGGCTCATAATACTGGGGCGCCACCACATTTCCGCCGATACCTGTACCGGTAGACACATGAATCGCATTCACCCCGGCCGCCTCTGCCATGCTGCTGTATAGCAGGGCATCCTCCATTGTATTTCCGGCCTCGATATATTCCTCTGCGCTGATGCGGAACAGCATCGGGAAATCATCCCCGCATTTTTCCCGGATTCCTTTGATAATCAGCCCGGCAAACCGGAACCGGTTTTCATAGGAGCCTCCAAATTCATCCACTCTTTTATTACTGAATTTAGACAGGAACTGGGCAATTAGATAGCCATGGGCTGCATGGACCTCCACTCCGTCATAACCCGCAGCCTTCGCCCGTCTGGCTGCCTCCGTGTAACAGTCTATCAGCTGATATACCTCTTCGTTGGTATATGCCGTTACCTTCTCCAGATAATTGCAGGCTGCGATTGCGGAGGGTCCCTTGGGCGGAACACCGGTCGTCTTTTCCACACACATCATACCAGAATGGTGGAGCTGTGCGAAAATCTTTGCACCTTCTGCATGAACCGCATCGGTCATGCTGCGCAGATTCGGGATAAATTCATCTGACCAGAGGCTAACCTCATTTTTTACACCGATTCCTTCCGGCGAGACAGCCATATAATCCGTAATGATTAAGCCAAATCCACCCTTTGCCCGTGCTGTAAAATATCCGATGGACTGTTCGGTAAATTTGTGTTCCAGGCTTGTAGTTCCCGATTCCATAGCCGGCATCACAAACCGGTTTTTTATCTCCATCTTTCCGATTTTTATCGGTTTAAACAGACATTCGTAATTCATACTGCCACTCCCCGTTCAGTCCTCGTATTCTCCCAGATCCAGGATTCCCAGATAGTAATACAGCTTTGTAATTCTCCAGCTGCCATCTTCCTTCGCAAACTCCACCTCGTATCTTGCGCATGCATATTCGGTGTTGATATTGGACAGTCCAATCTCTACCTCATGGCTCCTCTGTCTGTGACCGGCCATCCGGTAAAGTCTGGCTTTGCATTTATCGCCGTCAATCTCCATGGATTCCAGCTTTGCGGAATGGGTCCAGTAGCGGGAGGGCTGACGATGGTATTTCAGGGTGGTAAGGAAGCCTCTCTTGTCCATGGTTCCCCAGGGTGCCATGTTCACAACTGCATTTTCAGAAATCGCCTCATCCACATGGCTGAAGGCCAGTGTATCGATTCCGTATGCATATCTGGAGAAGCACTCCATTACCTTTTCTTCCTCTGTCAACACGTCCTCTGCTTCGGGAATGCATCTCCAGGGGCTGTCCATCTCTCCCTGAATAACCGGAAGATGTACCCCTACAAACCACTTTGCCTTCGGCTCTTCAAAATACCAGGCATTCTGGAACTCCGGAAAATCTCCGTGGGAATCCACAATATCCATGCGAAGATGGCTGATTTTCCATTCCTCCTCTGTCTTTACCCAGCTGTTGACGAAAAAGCTGCTGAACTCAAAGGTTTTTACTGCATCACCTTCCTGTCTGGAAGCCCTGCAAACGGCAACGGCGCTCTGCTGTGCCTTTTCACCAGCCAGACGGCAGACGTAATTGCAGACTTCGATATGAAACACATCTGTCTTCGGTGTATCCAGGATAAAATTCTTTACACCGTAAAGGCTGTGCTGGCTGCCATCCGCATAATCCTTTGCTGTGCTCAGATTGCATTTTGCATCTGCCAGCACCAGATGCTCCATCCCTTCTGTTTCTCCCTTTTTCCACAGCGTCAGGAAATTTCTGAACTTTGTTTTGATTTCATTGTAATCATTTCTTGGCATTTCATTGTTCCTCCTGTTCGATAGTGATTGTTTTCTTTTCTTTTCACTCATATATTATCACTATCATTCACCGTTTTCAATCATATTTTTTAATTTTGTGAAGTTGTATAATTGAATCCATTCATTTTTGGTAATAATTCCATCTTGACATTCTGAATCTTTTATAAAACGCTCAAAAAGGGATCTGTCCGAAATGTTTCCAGACAGATCCCTTTTATTTTATTAAGAAATGATACCTGCTTACTTCCGCTTCATACGGAACAGGACATCACCCTTTGCACATGCTCCCTTTTCTGCCGCCTTCTCAAACGCATATTCATCCATATTAGTCAGGAAAATCGGCGTTACTACATCATATCTCGCTTTTTTTATCTCATCAAACTCTACCGTTCCCAGGACATCTCCCTTTTTCACGCTCTGACCGCTCTGGGCCTGGATGTGAAAGTATTTTCCGTTCAGCTCCACCGTATCAAGCCCTATATGCATCAGGATTTCCGCTCCATCCTCCGTACGGAAGGCAATGGCATGGGCGGTATCAAATACCATCTCCACGGTACCATCTACCGGCGAGCACACCGTATCTTCGCCGGGAATCACAGCCACTCCGTCTCCTAGTACCTTGGAAGCAAAGGTTTCATCCTTTACCTCTTCCAGCGGAACAATCTCCCCCGCAAAGGGCGATACCACACATGCATCTTCCTTTTTACCAAATCCCAGTTTCTTTAATAATGACATTTTTCTTCTCCTTTGTGTTTCATAATTGATATCTGTCATTATAATCGTTTTTTATATATATTTCAAGCGTTTTTGATTGTTTTCGCTTATTTACACCCAGCTGGCATTCTTCGCCTCTGTCCAGCGCTCCTGCCGGGCCTCGTACTGCTCGTTCAGCCAGGCGATGGCCTGCTGAAAGCCCTCGTCTGTGAAAGAAAACTCCCTGGCCTCCTTCTGGTCCTCGGGGGTCTTTTCAAAGCAATATGGTTCCGGATAAATCACTGCCTCCAGCGTCTTTTTATCCTCTTCCTCTTTCTTCCGCAGCCGGTAACGCATACCCTCATAGCTTCCGGTATAGACGCCCCGGTTGATATAGGGGAGGCCTGCCTGGCCGTGTAAATCTATCATAAAATAACTTCCTTTCTGGTTTTCATATCTTTTCCGATGATTTCTTTGAAATTATAGCACAGTTCCCTTTTCTCCTCAATGCGCATTTTCTCAGCTGTCGCCCACAGATAACTGAAAACTGCCAACATCCGCTTAAAATATCCCTGTCCAAAACTGTGATAAAATGTTATACTGAAAGCGTTGTTTCCTGACATGAAAATTTTATCTGAATTTCAACACCGGAATCAACGGTTTCCTTACATAAGATATGATTTCATTTCGACAACAGGAGGTTTTACACCATGACAGACCGTTTATATTATGAAGACAGCCACCTGACCGAGTTCCCGGCGATGGTGACTGCCTGCGAGCAGGAAAAGGATTACTGGAAGGTGACGCTCGACCAGACCGCATTTTTTCCGGAAGGCGGAGGACAGGTCGGGGATACCGGGCATCTGGGTGAAATTGAAGTGTTCGATACCCATGAGAAAAATGGAGAAATCTGGCATTATACCCGGCAGCCCCTGGAAGTCGGCGCAGAGGTAAAAGGCGTCCTGGACTGGGAAAAACGCTTTTCCCGGATGCAGCAGCATTCCGGTGAGCATATCGTCTCCGGTCTTATCCATACCCGCTTCGGCTACGACAACGTGGGCTTCCATCTGGGAGAGGAAGAAGTCACCATGGACTTCAATGGCCCGATTACCAAAGAGGAGCTTTTAGAAATTGAGACTGCTGCCAACCAGGTGGTCTTCGGTAATGTACCGATTCAGATCTCCTATCCCAGCAAAGAAGAACTGGCTGTTCTCGATTACCGGAGCAAAATCGAGATCGAAGGACAGGTGCGTATCGTCACCATTCCCGATATCGACGTCTGCGCCTGCTGCGCGCCCCATGTGAATACCACCGGAGAGATCGGCCTGATTAAGCTTACGAATGTACAGTCCCACCGGGGCGGCGTCCGGGTCAATCTCCTGGCCGGAGATCGGGCGCTTCGCGACTACCGGGAAAAAGAGACCAGCGTGAAGGCTGTTTCCGTGCTGCTCTCCGCCAAAGAGGTGGTGGTAGCTGACGCGGTAGAACGCCTGAAGCAGGAGAATTTCCGCCTCACCGGACAGTTGATGGCGCTGAATAAGACGTTGATTCAGAATAAGGCTGCTTCCGTAGCCGAAGGAACCACCAATCCCATATTTTTCGAGGATAACCTGGATGCGGATACCAGCCGGGAATTCGTAAACCTCTTATCCGCCCGCTGCAGCGGCATCGCCTGTCTCTTCATCGGAAATGATGAGAGCGGCTACCGCTACATCTTCGGAAGCAAGACCGAGGATACCCGGCCCCTCTGCAAGGCCCTGAACGGGCAGTTCGGCGGAAAGGGCGGCGGAAAGCCCGAGATGGTGCAGGGATCGCTCTCCGGCACCCAGGAAGAGCTGATGGGCGCAGTAGAAACTTTTCTGCGCAGCTAGGTAATGACTGCTATTTGCGTCTCTATGCGCGCCTCGGACGACGGCTCCTATCCTTTGCCGTCAAATACCATATAAGGAGAATTTTATGATGTCCCTATACAAGGATGTACAGAAAGCGGCAGCCCGCAAGCAGGGCGTCGATGTGAAAGAACCCGCGGAGGTGACCATGTCCAATATTCTGGACGGCCCCATCAAGAGACCGGACGAGTCCAAGCTTTTCAAGACCGTAGAAGAACGCTGCGCCGACGCCAGGAGCACAGCCATGACACTGCTTCTGGTGGGCGTACTGGGCCTGGCGGCCATGATACTCGCCATCACCGGTTCCCTTCAGCTTCCCTTACCGAAAATCGCGCCTTACAGTATGAGTGTGCTGTTTCTGGCTTTTATCGGAGTGGCTGTGGCACAGATTCAAAAGTCGAAGAAGATTCTGACCGAAGGATCTGCGGAGCATGCGCGGATCAAGAATATTAAGAAGTGGTTTGAGACGGAGGGCATCGCTGCTCCGGAGATCGCAGAATTGCCGGTGACGGTACCGGTCAATGAACTGGAGTCGCTTTATCGGAAAAAGTATGAAGCTATCAAAGAAGTGCTTCATAAGCAGTTTTCTGAAGAAAATATGAAGCTGTTAGATAAGCTGGCAGCGGACTTTTCCGAGGATGCGCGAATTGACGCCATGCTGGAGGAGCAGGTGCGGATCGAAGCGGCGGTGCGCGACAAACGGACTTCCTAAGAAAGGGGCTACTTAAGACGGACGGCAGAAAAAGGAGTTTCCACGCTCGGGCGCAATTAGGCCCTCCTTAGGAAATCTCCTTTTTCCGCCTGTTGGTTGGATGGGAAGCCTCTCGGAAGGCCATTTAGATGGGTTACGCTCGTGCGCAGCCCTTTTTGTTTTCAATTGCGAACGCACGGGAAATGGAATTTCCCTAACTGACTTCTACTTCAGTCTTGCGATCTCGTCTCGTATCTCACGATCACTCTCATTAAAAAGCAATCTCTTATTATAACGTTCATAACGCTCACAGTCCGTAGTCTGCAAAAAAGCCACCGCGGCTTCGGACATGTTAAGGCCGGTCAGGAAGATGACCATTTCCTGGCTGTCGCCGAAGGCGGCTTCCAGAAAGTCAAAGGCGTGTTCAAGGACCGCGCTGCCGCTTTCCTGCTCACCGGCATAGCGGGCCCGCTGCTCACCGAAAAGACGGCGTAGAATCTCGAAGGCTGCAGATCCATCTTCGGGATGTTCGGCTTTCAATGTGTTCTCATAGGACAACAGAGTTTCTTCCAGACGCAGGAGACGTTTCTCCTCATCCTTGGTCAGGAGCTCTGCCTCTTTTTTCTGCTGCCGTTTTTCTTCCACTGTATCTCGCAGATTTTCAAGAACCTTTGGAATCCCTTCGCCGTCTGCCGCGAAGTTTTCTGCGTTCAGCACGGAGCCCGCTGTTTTCATCTGGGCGAATAGAGCTTCGGTGAAGCGTTCTTGTTCCCGAACTTTTCGCAGGCGTTCGATGCAGCCGGACAGCAGCAGATTTACCACGCTCAGCCGCTCGTCAAAGGAGGCATGGGACAGCTTTTTCAGGGTTGTCTCCCGGATCGTACCGCCCAGGATTTCCTCTATCTGATAATCACTCTCATATTTCCGGTAGAGTTCCAGATAATTGGCGAATTCTCCGGCAATTTTGTCATGCTGGAGATACTGGCGCACCACATCCTTATCCGCCTTCTTTCCCAGCTTTTCATAGACCTCTAACAGGCGGGACAGATCCTCCCAGCCACGGGGCGTGGCGAAGCGGCGGCCGTCCACGGTGCTTTCCATCTGATAAAAATGGGCGGGACGGGCGTCCAGATAGGAAATCACCGCCGGATGGATCCGGGACTGTACCGCGTATTCCCGCCATACGCCATAATCCGGCTCCACTTCAATCTTCTTCACACGGTCCAGGGTAACCACGTCAAACTCCCGGACGGATTTGTTGTACTCGGGCGGGTTGCCTGCGGCTACAATGACCCAGCCCTCGGGAATTGGGTGATTGCCGAAGGTCTTACACTGGAGGAACTGGAGCATGGCCGGGGCCAGGGTCTCGGAGACACAATTGATCTCGTCGATGAAGAGAATGCCTTCCTTCAACCCCGTTTTCTTCATTTTTTCATAGATGGAGACCACGATTTCACTCATGGTGTATTCGGTGACGGCTTTTTTCTGACCGCCAAATTCCATTTCCGAGATAAAGGGCAGACCGATGGCGCTCTGACGCGTATGGTGGGTGATGGTGTAGGCCACCAGGCCCACGCCGCACTCTCTGGCTACCTGCTCCATGATCTGAGTCTTGCCGATACCTGGCGCGCCCAGCAACAGAACCGGGCGCTGGCGCACGGTGGGGATGACGTAGTCGCCGTATTCATCTTTTAAAAGGTACGCCTCGATGGCGTCCTTGATCTCCTGTTTTGCTCTCTTGATGTTCATTTTTTCTCCTTCTTTTATCTGTTTTCCAGATCGCTCTCCTGCAGTATCAGCTTAATCGCCCACGCCGGCACATCCACGTCCCGGTAATGGTTCTGCACAAAGATAAACGCGGTTTCATAGGGTGGCATTTTCACCGGAAACACCCCATAGCCATCCGTAAAGTACAGAAGCCCCCGCAGCCGCCAGAATTTCTTCTTCGCCAGCTGCTCCTCCACATAGGTAAAGGCCGGGCGGAAATCCGTACCGCCTCCGCCCAGGATCGTGAAATGCTCCATGTACTCTTTCAGCGCCTCCTGGCTCTCGATGAGCACGTCGGACTGGACCCGCTCGTCACACTGGAGGATGTGGATCCGCATGCGCCTGAAGAAATTCTCCGTCTGGGAGAGCACGTCGTAGGTCTCTTCCAGAAACCGCTTTACCAGCCCCTCCTTGCAGGACATGGACGTGTCAATAACGATGACGAACTCTTCGATTTTCCGCACCTCGCTGGTCTCCAGCGGCTCGATCAGCGGCATATTCCCATACATTTCCATTCCGTAGTGGTAGAAAATGTAATCAAAGCTGTCCGGATCGATCTGCATCTCCTCATGGAGCACCGTAAATTTTCGCAGGAATTCCTTGTAGTCATAACGGGAGCGGTTGCTGACCCGCAGCTGCTCCTTCAGCTCACCTTCCCCCTCCGAGGCCTCGTTGGAGAAAAGCATCACCTCTGTCTCCATCCGTTCCCGGATATCATCCCATTTTTTCCGGTTGGAATTCGGATTTTTCGGGCCGTTCTTCGAATCCTGCTCCCAGAGACTGTGGTCGTCCAGCCGGAACTCCATCTGCCAGCGGCTGATTTCCGCCTCCACAAGCGTTTCCTCTATAAATTTATAAATTCCTTCCGCAGTCAGCACCGGCAGCTTTTCCCGCAGTCTCGCATACACACTTTTCCGGAATGCTCCTGAGGAAATATGGACGCATTTCAGATAGAGGCTATCAATCAGGGCTTCCGTAGCCACGTCGCAGGCCAGGTTCCACAGTCTCTCATCCCGCCCTTTCCGATCAAAGGGATGGCAGAACAGGCAATGAAGAATTCCATGCAGATAGAGCCTGGTGCAGGCCGCCCGCCCCCGCTGCTCATAGAGTGACAGCAGCCCATCCGGGAAATAGTACAGCGCTCCGCCATCGGTTCCGGCTGGCGACGCCGTGCCCGGGGCCAGGGCCAGATTGCCCAGAGCCAGATCCAGATAGCGCAGCTTCAGATACAGCTCGTTTCTGGACTGGTTCAGGATCCGGGCCGCCAGCTCCTCCTTTTTCAACTGCGCCTTTTGCTCTTCCAATATCGCGCTTTTTATCATGATGCCCTCCTACAGCTCAAACCGATCCAGGAACGACTGTTTTTTTGTATGCCCTGAAGCGCCCAGTCGATCCTGCAGATACGCCACGCCCTCCGGAAATCCGTCCGCCGCCGCGATGGCCGTCTGTGAAAGCAGGCCATCATCCGGTTTTCCGTGTTCGGTCAGCCACATGAGCGTGTCCAGATCCCGATGCTCCACTGCCTTTTCAAAGGCCTGCACAAGATGTCCGTTAAGCCAGCTCTCATAATCCTCCCGGCGATCCTCCGACAGACCCACCGGGTACTGAAGCCGGTCCAGGGTCATTTCCAATACCGTATCAAAATCTTCTTCCGCCTTCGCCATATAGTAGCAGGCATCGTAGGCCCGGAAATCCAGTTTCTTCATATAGAAGCTGTTGCGGAAATTCATACCGCTGCCGTGCATGTGGGTCATGAGAATCCGGGCCGGGGTGTTCTCCACGCTCTCCTCAAAGAATTCCGGAAACAAAAGCTTCGCCCGGAGCTGTCCTTCTACTGTGACGGCCATTTTTTCCGGCACCTCAATGAGAATTTCCTTCAGGCAGGATGTTTCCGTCTCATCCAACGTCACATTCAGCCGCCGCAGATGGTGACAGCCGGTAAACAGGCCCGCCCCCAAATCTTTCAGACTGCTGTGGAAATGTAGCTCCGATAGTGCGTTACAATTATAGAAGGCATACGCTCCGATTTTACGAAGGCCCTCCGGCAGGCGGACTGTTTCCACCTGCATCCCCTGAAGCCCCGGGACCGTCTCCGCATCCGGTTCGGATACTTCCTGTTCTCCCGTTTCGGGATTCCATATTTTTACAGTTCTATTTCCAAGCTCATGCCAAAACTGTTCCCGATCCATATGGGCGGAAAAAGCATAGGCTCCCAGTTCCGTCACCGGATGGCCGTCAATTTCGGACGGAATTTCCGCCTCATTTCCAAAATCATAACAGCGGCGCACCACCGCGCACCCGTTTTTTATCTCGTAGGCAAACCTCATTTTCTGCCTTTGTCTCCTTTTGTCAGTCTTCTTTTTTCGCAAAGCCCTTATGCTCTTGCATCATACCATAAACTTTCTGTTATTTCCAGAAAGAATGTGTAAATAGCAAAGAATTCCTGTATATTTTCACGCATGTATACAACAATATATAGTAAATCATCATTGACACCACTACTATATCTTGTTACAATAAACTTGTCGCTAATTTTGATTACAATTTTTATCATAGAGGGAGTGTAGCACATGAAAATCATTAAACGAAGCGGAGCAGAGGTTGAATTTGATCCTCACAAGATCGTCGTTGCGGTCTCCAAGGCCAATGACAGCGTCGTTCCCAGCGCCCGGATGACCCCGGTTCAGATTAAGCGAATCGCCGAAGACGTGGAGAGCGCGGCGCTGAATATCAAGCGTTCCTTAAGCGTGGAGGAAATTCAGGATATGGTCGAGGATCAGATCATGAATCAGCGCGCCTTTGACGTGGCGAGACAGTACATCACCTACCGCTATACCCGCGCCCTGGTGCGGAAGTCCAACACCACGGACGAGCAGATCTTAAGCCTGATTGAATGTAATAATGAGGAAGTCAAGCAGGAGAATTCCAATAAGAACCCCACTGTCAACAGCGTACAGCGCGACTATATGGCAGGCGAGGTCAGCAAGGATATCACCCGCCGTATTCTGCTTCCGCCGGATATCGTGGAGGCCCATCAGGAGGGCATCATCCATTTTCACGACGCGGATTATTTTGCCCAGCATATGCACAACTGTGATCTGGTCAATCTGGAGGATATGCTGCAGAATGGTACCGTTATCAGCGGTACTCTTATCGAGAAGCCCCACAGCTTCTCCACTGCCTGCAACATCGCCACACAGATCATTGCCCAGGTAGCTTCCTGTCAGTACGGCGGCCAGAGTATTTCCCTGACCCATCTGGCTCCCTTCGTGGATATCAGCCGGAAGAAGATCCGCCGTCAGGTGGCCGATGAGCTGCACTCCATCCGCGAGGCTGTGACCCAGGAGGAGATCGATTTCATTACCGAGAAGCGTCTGCGGGAAGAGGTTAAAAACGGCGTACAGATGATTCAGTATCAGGTTGTCACGCTGATGACCACCAACGGACAGGCTCCTTTCGTCACCGTCTTCATGTATCTGAACGAAGCAAAGAACGAACAGGAAAAGAAGGATCTGGCTCTTATTATAGAAGAGACTCTGCGCCAGCGTTATCAGGGCGTGAAAAATGAAAAGGGCGTCTGGATCACCCCGGCCTTCCCGAAGCTGATCTACGTGCTGGAGGATGACAATATCCACGACGAGGACCCCTACTACTATCTGACGAAGCTGGCTGCCAAATGTACCGCCAAGCGCATGGTTCCGGATTATATTTCCGAGAAAATCATGTTCCAGAACAAAGTGGACAAGAACGGCGAGGGCCACTGCTACACCTGCATGGGCTGCCGCAGCTTCCTGACCCCCTATGTGGATGAGAACGGCAAGCCGAAGTACTACGGCCGCTTTAATCAGGGCGTGGTTACGGTAAATCTGGTAGATATCGGACTTTCCGCCGAAGGCGATCTGAATAAGTTCTGGGAGATCTTCGACGACCGTATGGAGCTTTGTCACCGGGCTCTCCAGTGCCGTCACGAGCGTCTGAGCGGTACCGTATCCGACGCGGCTCCGATTCTGTGGCAGCACGGCGCTCTGCTCCGTCTGGAGAAGGGCGAAACCATCGACAAATATCTCCACGGCGGTTACTCCACCCTGTCTTTGGGCTACGCAGGCCTCTGGGAGTGCGTATACAGCCTGAACGGCAAGAAGCTCACAGAGCCGGAAGGCGAGGAGCTGGGCCTGGAGATTATGAAGAAGCTCAACGAGTACACGGCCAAATGGAAAGCAGCTGAAAATATCGACTACTCCCTGTACGGTACTCCGCTGGAAAGCACCACCTACAAGTTTGCCAAATGTCTGCAGAAGCGTTTCGGTATCGTAAAGGGTGTAACGGATCGCAACTACATTACGAACAGCTATCACGTACATGTGACCGAGAAGATCGACGCCTTTGACAAGCTGGCGCTGGAATCCAAGTTCCAGGCACTGTCGCCGGGCGGAGCTATCTCCTATGTGGAGGTTCCGAACATGCAGAATAACCTGGAGGCTGTTCTGTCCGTCATGAAGTTTATCTACAACAACATCATGTACGCAGAGCTGAATACCAAGAGTGATTACTGCCAGGTATGCGGCTATGACGGAGAGATTGAGATCAAGGAAGACGAGCACGGCAAGCTCATCTGGACCTGCCCCAACTGCGGCAACACCGACCAGAATAAGCTGAACGTGGCACGCCGTACCTGCGGCTACATCGGCACTCAGTTCTGGAATCAGGGAAGAACCCAGGAGATCAAAGAGCGTGTGCTGCACCTGTAACATAAAATTCGACTAAAATACAACGGCTTCCGGCATAAGCCGGAAGTCGTTTTGTTACAAATATCCGTAAGGAGCTGCCGTGGCAGCCCTGAAGATGAACCTTCACGAATTATAAGTTGTCATTTTTCCTGTCAGAAGGGAGATTTATCACATGAATTACGCAGTCATCAAGAAAAATGATATCGCCAATGGTCCCGGCATCCGCGTATCCCTCTTTGTCAGCGGCTGCCGTCACCACTGCAAAAACTGCTTCAACTATGAAGCCTGGGATTTTTCCTTTGGCCAGCCCTTCACCGAGGCCGTCATGGATGAGATTCTGGAGGCTCTGGCCCCTGCTTACGTGGCCGGATTATCCTTTCTGGGCGGCGAACCCTTTGAGCCTGAGAATCAGGAAGGTCTGCTTGTACTGGCCCGCCGCTTTAAGGAACGCTTTCCTGAAAAGAATCTCTGGTGCTACACCGGCTTTTCCTTTGAACGCGACCTGCTGACCGGTTCCGTCGGCGATCCGGCTGTCGCCCGGGATCTGCTCTCTCTCATCGACGTGCTGGTGGACGGGAAATACGTGGAAGAGGAGCACGACGCTTCTCTCCTGTTCCGTGGCTCCGCCAATCAGAATATCATCGACGTCCCCGCCTCTCTGAAAGCCGGACACATGGTACTTCTGCCGGGCGTCTGGCAGCGGAAAATGGGTAGCGGAAACATCCATGAGGATTAGTTTTTAATTTTTTTAATATACCGTACCGTCTCAGCCAGTTCCTTTCTGGAATTGTGCTTCGGCTCATAATCCTTGCAGGAATAGCGGTTTTTGATTATTTGTACGGATCACGTTCTATATGCATGCTTGCTTCTGTTTGCGGCGAAAGAGGTCAAAAACATAATTTATGTTTTCCGTCGGTATGGATGATTTTATCTAATCTTGACAATATCATTGATATATTCTGCTTGCCCGCACTTCAAAAAATTTATGATGTTCCGGATTCGGTTTGCTTCTATAATGGTATGTAATGCGTTCACTCCGGGAAATCATCATACTGCTTCAGATTCATTTTTTTACGTTGGTTCCGGCACTCAAATGGAGAATTTCAAAGGAACCGGTATTTAATTCAACATAATAGACAGCCGTGGAATCTGCAGACATCTTATCCAGAAGTTGTCTTTTGTCATAACAAAACCCTCTCTATGTTTCCTAGCTGCTTTTCCCATGCATCCAGGAAGGCAATTACAGCCAGTTTTCCAGAACATCATTCAGCTTATTCATATCCAGCGGTTTCGCGATATGTCCATTCATGCCTGTATTTTTGGCCAGCTGTACATCTTCTGCAAAAGCATTGGCAGTCATAGCTATAATCGGTATGCATGCTTTATCCTTATCTGGCAAATTTCTGATTGTCCGTGTTGCTTTATAACCGTCCATTTGCGGCATCTGGATATCCATGAGGATCATATCATATGTGCCTGCCGGCATTTTCATCATTCTGTTTACACACTGAATGCCATCCTCAACACGTTCTATTTTAAGT
>NZ_JBOKYU010000023.1:0-37901 GCF_051972735.1 Laedolimicola sp.
GGCTATGGTAATAACCTTTTTCATGAAAAATTCCTCCATTTCCAGCCGCCGGTTTCGCCGACAGATTCTATTTAGATTATAACGGACATTGACGGTCAGGGCAACCCTTTTCTCACATATGCACACTCAGCCCCAAGCCTTCCGGAACCCAGATGGAGCCTTGTAACCAAAAGGAGCATCCCCGGTTTCCCGGAGATGCTCCTTTTTAAGCTCTTATTCGACTTCGAATCCGAATTAAACCTCAAGATAGGAATCTGCGTACAGATTGTTGTTCTTGATGATATCGCAGGACTTGATGGTCTCCATCAGTCTCAGGTCGTTCGGGTTTACGATAGCGGAGGTCAGACCGTTCATCATAGCCATAGCTACCATAGCGGAGTCCATGATCGGACGGATGTGCTTCGGCATACCGTTGGAGTTATTGGACAGACCGCCGGTGGACTTCATGCCCATGTCGGAGATCATCTTGATAAACTCCAGAACCTGCATCTGCTTGTCCTGCATTCCCTTGATAACCAGGAATAACGGGTCAAACCACATATCCTCAGCAACGTCCATACCATGCTCCATGCCTCTCTCCATCAGAGTCTGCATGTACATCATACGCTCGTCGTTGTCCTTAGCGATTCCCTCGCCGTTGCACAGAGCGATAACGATAGCGTCGTTAGCTGCTGCCAGGTCAACGTACTCCAGTCTTCCAGAAGCGTCAGCGGAGTTAACGATGGGCTTACCCTTTGCACGGTTGTATACAGAGATACCAGCCTCGATAGCTGCTACGTTGGAAGTATCCAGTGCCAGCGGAACGTTGTCGAAGTTGCCCTGAAGCAGCTCAACGGCCCACTTCATCAGCTCCGGTCCGTCATTCTCAGCCGGTCCGATATTAACGTCCAGGTATGTAGCGCCTGCGTCCAGCTGCTGCTTTGCTCTCTTCAGGATCGGCTCCGGATCTCTCTCGGAAAATGCCTTATTTACAGCCGGTGCTGTGGTGGAAAGTCTCTCACCGATGGTAACAAATTTTGCCATAGTTTTGTTCTCCTTTTATTATAAAATAATTAGATCTCGCCGTTAGCCTGCAGATCCTTCAGGAACTTCACAAGCTGTACTGCCTCGTTGGGGGCTACGATAACTTCCCAGCCCGGCAGCTTCGCCTCGATATCGCCCTTCAGAACTGCTACCTTTCCGGGGATAATCAGCTTTCTGCACTTAACCTTCGGCTCTACGTTCTCCTGGATGAACTTGGATACAGAGGTAGAAGAAAGCTTACCAGCTGCCCAAGCAGTCAGTACGGAAAGTCCGCCTGCGTCGTTGATGATCAGGTTGCAGGGAACGCCGGAACGCTCCAGCTCGCCGGATACTACGAAGTAGGTCAGAGCGAAGTCTACAGTGGTCAGACATACGGAATTCTCATCGCCGCCGTTCAGCGGGTAGATGCCCGGCTCAACCTTCATGGGCTTCTGCGGGTCGGTAAATACATTCTGGCGCAGACCATACAGCGGCAGAGCCTGTGCATAGTCCATGCTTTCCATAACGATGATGGAACCGTATTTTACAGTAAACAGTGAAACAAGAGCTGCCTGCATGGTCGGATCTCCGGCAGCCAGTGCTCCTACGTTAACGATGGAGGGATAACCGAAGGTTCTGTTCTGATCCTTCAGAGCCGCGCGACGAATCTGTACGGTGGTAGCAAACGCGTCCTTAACAGAAGCAGTACCTACATTCAGTACCAGGTTCTTGTTGCCCAGCTTCTCAAGAGCTGCTGTGGTATCATAGAGCTCGTTGATGTCTGCGCCGCGAACGCCCAGAACAACGCCTGCCTCAGTAGCGACAGCGCTCATAGCCTCGTAGTTGGAAGCGTCTGCGCCATCCAGAACCGGCTTTGCGTCCTTGCATACAGCCAGAGCTGCCTTTGCAGCCTCAACATCGGTACAGTCAAGTACCAGCGTCTTACCGCAGTCAGCTGCCTTCTTAACCAGCTCCACATAAGCATCAACGCCCTTATCTGCACAGTAGGACAGATACAGCATCTCAACGTGCATACGCTCGCCGATACGGTCGTAATCAACCTTCTTAGCTGCCTCAAGCTTCGCGTCAATATCCTCGTCCGCGCTGCAGATGGATACTGCGTATCTCGGCTTGCTTACAAAGGTCTTCTCATGACGGCAGAGAACGGTCTCGCCGCCCAGTGTGTACTCAGCCTCGCCGGTACCAACCTTGATGGTCTTCATGGGCGGAGCAGTTGCCTCTGACAGAGTAGCCAGCGCTTCTTCGGACATATGCGGACACTTGCTGAGTTCTACAGCGCCCTGAGCAACCTTCATAGCAAATGCCATACAGGTCGGGCTTCCGCACTCCTTACAGTTTGTCTTCGGTGTTAATTTAAAAATATCCAAGCCTTTTAATGCCATGGTAAATTTCTCCTCCTTCCTCGATTAAACCAGTGCTTTAATTAATTTTGAAATCGTTGCAACCGAGGTCGGATGTTTCAAAATTACTGCATTGGAGCCGGATGCCAGTACTGCTGCGGCTGTCTCAACTTCCATATCAATTCCACGCTCTTCCTGGGATCCCCACTCCGGCATATCTGCTTCGGAAGCCATAGCCTCTTTTACATTCCATGCCTCGTCAGCTACCGGTGTCATAATCGGCATCTGAAGCTGTACATCACCCTGAGCCAGAGCTGCTGCCTTTACACGGTCCATAGTAGAAACTACGTACTCAAAACCGTATCCGGCTGCTGCGGAACCTACGTTCATGACAACGTTAGCCTGATCTACGCCCAGCTGTCCGATCAGCACGTTCAGCTGTTTTGCAAGGTTGATATCTACGGCAGACTCTGCTCCGACCTTCTGGCCGTAAGCAAGACCAGCTGCTGCTGCAACTGCCTTGTAGTTCTCTTCTCTTGCGGACAGGATCAGTACGTTCTTTCCCTGAAGCGCTTCTGCAACCTTGGAGAAAAGCTCTGCATCCTTCTCTACATTCTTACATCCCTCAATTACAAGAGGAGCTGTGATCGCGTCGCCAACCTCTTTCGCGATAGCTACGCAATCCTCAACGGAACGGTTCTCGCCATTCGGATCCGCTCCCTCAAAGCGGAGAACAACGAAATCTGCTCCAGGCATTTCTTCGGCTTTCTTTGCAATCTCTGCAAAAGTTGTAGCACCTGCATAGTAGTCCTTGATTCCTGCAACTTCATTCTCCAGACCCATGTCTGTAATCAGAACTCCAATCTTCGGTGCATTCTCGATCGGCGCGTCGAATGTATAAAACGGCAGTACATTCTCTCCGCCAAGCTTCACTGCCTTATCTCCGGTTCCGATTTCTACGGTACGGATAGCAGCGTTGAATTTTCCTGATTTTCCAGTAAACGGCATTTCTTAGTTACCTCCTTGTCCTTTACGTGGTTTTAACGCATAGGGGCTCAGCCCCTATGCGTAAACCAATTATCTTACATATTATACTACATCATCGGGTCCATGCCAAGTGCCGGATGTCCTTTTTCTGTAAGGAATGCCAGCAATGTTTCCGGATCCTCTGCGATAGTCTCATCACCGATCATATCGGTAAAGTTGTCGATTCCGTAGAGCTCTTTTGCTGTCTCATTGAGACGCTCTGCTACGGACTCCTTCAGCTCCTTGGGCATCCATACGATACGCTCGATTCCGCCCTCAGCCTTCATAAACTTCTTGGAAGAGATGAAGTGCTTTCCATGTCCCATGAATCCAGGTGTCTGAACTCCACCACCGGTCATACTTGCCAGCTCGGAGAAGGTCATTCCCAGCGGAGTCATGCCTGCATACTCACGGTTGGTGATAACAACACCGTTGGAGAACGGCTCGATACCACAGATACACTCGAAGCATCCGCAGGAGGTCATCGGCTTCTCCATGATGGAGTACAGGGAAACCTCTTCCAGAGCACCCTGGGAGTACAGCTTAACTGCCTCATTGACATCCTCGTACTCACCGATTCTCTCATCGATGGGCTTCTCTTTGGTGATAACCTGGCAGGGTCCCTGGGGATCCAGCTCGTTGGTAGCCTTTGCGTCCAGCCATGAAACGGCACCGCACAGACCCAGACGCTCCGGAGTAACCACGCATACGTGGGACGGGGAGAATGCCTGGCACATGATACAGCTGTAGTATACGTCTACAGACTCGTCAGTCAGAGTAGCCAGACGGTCGTCACGCTTGTCAAACAGCGGGATAGCAGTCTCATGACGCATCTTGGTACACAGCTCCGGATCGGTGATAACCTTAACCTGACACTTATCTACAACTGCGTCAAACTCATTCTTAATTCTTGCGTACAGAACCTCACCGATGTGCTTTGCACGGAAGCCTGCGTCGAAAGCGTTCTTGCTTACACGGATACGGATCATATCACGCTGACCGGTATGCATAACACCCTCGATGCAGTTCAGGTAGTTATGGAACTTACGCTCGAATACCGGCTCAAAGTCAGCCTGCATGCTCTTTCCGGCAACCTCTACCACGTAGCCGATGCTGTGCTTGCTGCCTACCTCGAACTCGTCGAAGTCCGGTCCGATTACTTCGATCTTGTGGTCCTCAACCTCAGACGCGTCCTTTGCCTCAACCAGCTCGAAGCAGTCCACACGGGAACCGTCGAACTCTACCTGCATATCGCCGCGGCGGATAATCTCGCCCTCGAATGCGGATGCGAAGGAAACCGGGATATCGATCTTGGTAACCTTAATCTTAATATCTCTTGCTTCAATAGAAGTAGCGTTGAACTTGGATACGTCCTCCTGAACGATCAGGCTCTTCGGTACACGGAAGATGTTCTCGGTCTCGTTGGTAACTACCGGGAAACCAAGAGCGATTGCGCCTGCACCGCAAGCTACGATAACATCATCCAGCGGCTTGAACGCATTTACGAACGCCGGTACACGGTCCATGGTGTACTTCATCAGCGCGCCTGCGTCGCCCGGTGTTACGTTACCGAAGATCAGAGCCGCACGAAGCGCTACAGATACAACGTGGATTACTGCGGTTACGTCCTTGCCAAGCGGTACGATACGTACGGCGTTGCCCATGTTCAGGCCTGCCTCTACGCACTGATCGATAACGCCGCCTACCAGAGTAACCAGACAGCCCTGTGCCTGATAGCTCTTAACCAGCTCTACTGCTTCTTCTGTAGAAGGAGCGCTTCCCAGGATAACAGCTACGCCCGGGATATCGCCGGTTACAAGGGGTACACCCAGCTCACGGATGATAGCGTCTGCCAGATGTCCGTAGCAGGGCTCCTCGTACGGCTTTGCGCCGTTCATGTACTTCAGTACCTCGATGAACTCTGCGCACAGAGCTGTTGCAACACCGCTCATGAATGCGTCGTTCAGTCTCTTCTCTCTGGTCATCAGAGTTTTTACAACTCCCAGAGCTGCCTTCAGTTCTTTCAGGTTGGTAACCTTGCTTCCTGTTACGGCATAGTAGCAGGGAAGGCTGTATGCAGTGTCCGGGAAAGATACTGCAGCATCTTCTCCGTACTGTGCGATTGCGCCGTCGATAGCAGCCTCGGTCAGTCCGTAAACTGCGTCGTTGCCGCCGAATACTCTATCAAATAATGTCACGGTATTTTACCTCCAAATTTTAATTCGATTGATCGAGGATTTCCTTAATCTTCCGGATCTCCTCCTTTGCGGACTCGCTTACATCGTAGGGGGATTTGCCCTGCCGGTCCGCATCTATCACTTCCGGGTTATAATGGATAAATCCAAGTAAATCCTCTGCCGGGATCTTCGAGCGGATGAACTCCTCATCCTCTGCCCCGCGGACTTTGTTGGCTACTACGCGAACGGTCTGAATTCCCAGGTCGTGGGCCAGCCGTTTTACATTCTTATAGGTCTGAATGCTTCTCGCTCCGGGCTCGATGACTACCACAAACTGCTCCATACCTTCGCAGGTACCGCGGCCCAGATGTTCCAGGCCTGCTTCCATGTCCATGATAACCACGTCCTTGCTCCGAAGACTTAAGTAGCTCAAGATCCGCTTCAGCATCACATGCTCGGGGCAGACACAGCCGCCCCCTCCGGTCTCTACAGTGCCCAGCGTCAGGAGCTTGACTCCGTTATAGGTCTTGCTGTAGGTATCCGGGATATCATCCACCTTGGGATTCAGCGTGTACATGGCATTTCCGGGGCCTGCCCCTGTCCGTTCCTCGATGAGCTTTCTCATCTTGGAAATCGGAACAATCGAGTCCAGAACCTCCTCCGGAAAACCGAGCGCCAGACCTAAATTCGCGTCCGGATCCACATCGGCTGCCAGAACTGTACATCCCTCCTCCGCATATAATCTTGCAAGGGTGGCTGCAAAGGTCGTCTTTCCGACTCCGCCCTTTCCGGTAATTGCAATTTTCACGTTCTATTCCCTCCGGTTCTTTCTTTACTCTTTTTATCCGGATTAGATTCCCAGTGCGGTTCTCTTCTCCTCGATACGGTCGATCATCTTGTCAACCAGCTTCTCGATGTCTGTCTCGACAGTATAAGCTGCTTCAACCCAGTCACGAACGCCCTCAGTCAGCCACTGGCCCATCTCGGAAGAACCGGCTACATACGGGTCAACGCCCAGGAAGGTATCGATACCGGTTGCTACTACGTAGTTACCGATGGAAACAGCCTTCTCAGACATCCACTCCGGAGCGCAGCCTACAACCGGAAGCTGAGAAATATTCAGTCCGGAATCCTTGGCCAGCTCTGCTACCAGAACCATCATACGGCTGATATCTACACAGGAGCCCATGTGAAGTACCGGCGGGATGTCTGCCAACTCACATACTCTCTTCAGACCTGCGCCGCAGAGATCCTTTGCTGCCTTGTCCATCAGACCAGCCTTTGCTGCTGCCTGTGCGGAACATCCGGATGCTACTACTACGATATCGTTGGCAATCAGCTTCTTCATCAGCTCGATATGCGCGTAGTCCGGGCGGATCTTCGGGTTGTTACAGCCTACCATAGCGACTGCACCACGGATAACACCGGAGGTGATACACTCGATAAGCGGCTTGGTGGTACCTGTTACATCTACCTGAGAGTTGGTTACGCCATCCAGAGTCTTTACCAGAGCCTCCAGAGAGTATCCAACGGTTGCCTTCTGCTTCATATCCGGAATGTATACCAGATCCGGCTTACGGTTCTTGAAGTTCTCACATGCAGTCATAACGATCTGCTTTGCCTTCTCTGCAGCGGTTCCTACATCAAAGCGGATGTAATCGGAATCCGGCATCTGTGCGATGGGAGAAGTGGTGATAAACTTGGTATGGAAGCACTTGCTCAGGGGTCCGAGTGCCGGGAAGATACACTGCACGTCTACAACGATAGCCTCACATGCGCCTGTCAGAACTACGTTCTCCTGCTGCAGGAAGTTACCTGCCATCGGAACACCGCGACGCATAGCTACCTCGTTGGAGGTACAGCATACACCGGATACGGTGATTCCCTTAGCGCCCATGCTCTTTGCATACGCGATCATCTCCGGATCGTCTGCGTACTCACAGACCATCTCAGAAAGTGACGGGTCATGTCCGTGTACTACGATGTTTACATTGTCAGCGTTCATAACGCCCAGGTTTGCCTCGGTATCGATGGGCTTCGGAGTTCCGAACAGTACGTCGGAGAACTCGGTTCCGCACATGGATCCGCCCCAGCCGTCAGCCAGACCTGCTCTTAAGGACTGACGAACCAGTGCCTCCGGCTTGGAAGAACATCCCATATGAGTCATATGTAAGGAGGTTGCTACCTCACGGTCAATGGCTCTCGGCTCGATCTCAGCGTCATGCCACAGCTTCTGGGTATGCTCCGGAGCTCTCTTAAGCCATCTCTGTACGCCGAAAGGTTTACCATACTCCATCAGAGCTGTCTCTGCCATCTCGTGAGCCAGATCGTAGATATCCTTACCCTCGGTCTCTACGCCCCACTCCTTTGCGATACGGATCAGCTTCTCCGGATCCTTTACCTTGTAAGCTCCATCCGGCTGTGCAGCATACAGTGTGTGACAAATCTCACGGCCATGGTCAGAGTGTGTAGCTGCTCCGCCTGCTGTGAATTTCAGATAGTTACGGCCTACGATACCATGTACGTCACATCCGCAGATACCTCTCGGTGCCTTCGGTGTAATACGGCACGGTCCCATAGCACAGATTCGGCAGCAGACACCCTGCTCACCAAACTTACAGTGCGGCGTCTGGTTCTTCACACGAAGCTGCCAGGCATCAGCACCTACCTTTGCTCCTGTCTCCAGAAGTCTGGCTGTTGCGGCTTCCATTTCCTCCACCGTTGTCAACTTTAAATCTCCCATTATAAACCTCCTACCTTTTTTTATTTTCATAAATTTATTATGAAAGATCCAACTGGTCAATAATACTGTACAGCGCCTTGCGGACCGGAGAATCCTCCGGAAGCTTTACTGTGGGCACGCCGTCACAGTCATACTCAAACACCTGCTCGTCCTGAGGAACGACGCCCAGCAGATGAAGGCCCTGTTTTTCGATCTCTTCTTTCGTTCCCGCATTCAACACTCCACCCGGAGCGCGATTGATAATCAGTCCTACGGACTTGGGCTTCAGTCCACATTCCGGAATCAGCTTCGCGATACGTCCTACCGCCTGCACGCCTCTGCGTGAGCAGTCGCTGACCAGAATAATGGTATCTACCGACGGAAGAATTCCGCGGCTGATGTGCTCCATTCCCGCTTCATTGTCTACTACTATATATTTGTAATTCTTGGCATATCTTGCAATCTGGGTCGTCAGGAGCCCGTTGACGAAGCAATAGCATCCCTTTCCCTGTGTGTGACCCATCACCAGTAAATCATAATCATCCTGCTCGGAAAGCGCTTCTCCAAATTTCAACTCCGCGTAATCCTGCTTGGACATTCCCTTCGGAATCGGGTTGGAACCCGCTGTCTCTGCCTTTGCAATCTCCTCACGAATCTCGCCCAGGGTCGGAGCAGCCTCCACGCCCAGTACCTCGTTCAGATTGGAATTGGCATCTGCATCTACAGCCAGAACAGGTCCCTGCTTCTTCTGGCACAGGTATTCAATTAAAAGTCCTGTAAGTGTAGTTTTTCCCACACCGCCTTTTCCGGCTACGGCAATTGTATGTGGCATATCTTTGTTCTCTCCTGCCTTTTACCGCGGGCAGGTTTGTGCCCCGCCCGCAATTTTAATAATCAATTTTAAGTAACTAGATGAGTGTCTTCAGACCTGCGCGGTCGATGATCTCGGATACATCTTTCCACTTGTTCAGAGCGTACAGATGGATACCGTTTACACCCAGAGAACGATAGGTATCGATCTGCTTGATGGTGTACTCGATTCCTGCCTCGCGGAATCTCTTAATCTTGTCATCATAGAACATATCGAACGGCTTGCCCTCAGCGTCCTTAGCTGCGAACGGGTTCGGGAACAGCCAGTTCTGGGAAATGATCTTGCACAGCTCGTGATCCATTACACAGCCGTTGCGGGACAGTGCCATATTGATGGTAGCTGCCTGATCCAGAATCGGCATAACTCCTACGTCTACCGGCATGGTAACACCAGCGGAGTAGATAGCGTCCAGCCAGTACTTGAACTGCTCCATATCCCAGCAAAGCTGAGTCATGATGTAGTCAGCACCGTTGTCCTGCTTCTGCTTCAGAACCGCGATATCGGACTCCAGGCTTCTGCATGCGATGTGTCCCTCCGGGGAACCTGCAACAGCGATCTCAAACTTATCGCCGAACTCGTCGCGAATGAACTTTACAAGGTCTGTAGCGTACTGGAAATCACCACAGGTAGTGGTCTCGCCCAGCGGAATATCTCCACGAAGAGCCAGAACGTGATCTACGCCCTCGTTCAGGTACTGCTGCAGCTGATCCTTCATACCTTCCTTGGTGTTCTTGATTACGGTAAAGTGGGTAACCGGTGTAGTGCCAGCCTTCTTAATCATCTGACATACCTCGCGGTTTGCTCCTACGTTTCCGCCGCCTGCGCCGTATGTACAGGAAATGTAATCCGGCTGATACTTGCACAGATGCTCGATCGTGCCCGGAAGATTCTCCATACCCTTCTCAGTCTTCGGCGGGAAAACCTCGAAAGACAGCGCCATGCGCTCGTTCATGATGTCTGTTAACTTTGTCATTTCAACCAACCTCCATTTTTTCTATATATCAACAATATTGATATCCCATCCAGGCCCGCACGCACGGCTGCCTCCGTACAGCGTGCCCCCGCTTTTCATAAGCGGACAATAGCCCGTCTTTATACAGACGGGCAGTTTAACTTCACTACGGAGCCAGTCAGATCTACAAAGGAAATTGCTCCTTCTACAACCACCTCGGCGCCCATGATATCAATCAGACGCACCGAATCGCCTTCTACGTAAATCTTGCTGACATTCTTCAGCACGACCTCTTCCGTGTCTTTCATCGTCTTATATACAGTTGCCAAACACATAATGATGCCTCCTTGTAAACTGTCGTTACTGTACTAAGGAAAGCGCCAGGCTCAGATACAGATTGCCCTTATCGAAATTCTCGATGGCTTTCTCAATCTGTACCGCCACATCTTCCTTTCCTGTCTCGCGGAACTTCTTCGCCACCTCAGCCAGCTCCGCAGCATGGTGCTTGTTGTGATCCAGCATATAGGAAAGCAGCGCTTCCTGCTCGCTTCCCGGCTTGTGATCGCCGCAGCCACATCCGCAGCCCTCATGGCTGTGATCGTGTGTATGCTCATGACAGTGCTCGTGATCATGCTCATGTCCGTGGCAATGTCCGTGTTCTCCGTCTACCATATGCATGGTTGTCTCCTCCTTTTACTCTATCTTTTAAATTGTGTTAATTTCCTGACAATCTTAATACAATTATACCCTGACAGGGGGATTTTATCAAGTCGAATTTGGCCGAATAAAGGCTTTAAATTGTATTTCTTTGCATACATTCCAGCCCTGTCAAATTGCAATTGACTTTTCCCTGTTTTTTTTGTACCCTTAGTAAAAGTGTACACGATAACCCCGATAACTTCAAGCAAAAGGTGTAAAAATGGACAAAAAATTTGAGATAACTGGCACTACGAAACTTACCTGTCTGCTGGGAAATCCCGTTTCCCACAGCATATCCCCCGCTATGCACAACGCTTCTTTCCAAAAATTGGGTCTAGACTATACTTATCTGGCTTTTTCCGTAGATGAAACGCATTTCGAACGGGCCGTGGACGGACTTATCACCTTGGGGGCCGCCGGCTGGAACTGCACCATGCCCCTGAAGCGGCTTATGTACGAACGGGTGGATACCCTCTCCGACTCTGCCCTCTTAAGCGGCGCAGTCAACACCGTAGTAAACCGGGACGGGCAGCTCTTTGGCGATAATACGGACGGCTACGGCTTTCTGCAGTCCATGCGGGACGCAGGCTTCTCCTGCGAGG
Organism: Laedolimicola sp.; assembly: GCF_051972735.1. Lineage (NCBI taxonomy): Bacteria > Bacillati > Bacillota > Clostridia > Lachnospirales > Lachnospiraceae > Laedolimicola > Laedolimicola sp. The sequence goes on from NZ_JBOKYU010000023.1 coordinate 11,413, forward strand.
GAAAGCACGCGGTCCTGCTTGGCAGCGGCGGAGCGGCGGCAGCCATTCTGGCTCAGGCGGCCCTGGACGGCGCTGCTGCCATCGACGTCTTCGCCCGTAGCGCCTCCGCGTCCACCAGGCTAATCGCCGAGGAAATCCAGCGGATCCATGCCCGCTGCGACTGCCGGATCCGTCTCTTTGATCTGGCGGACAGCACTTCGCTCAGGCACTGTCTGGACGAGGCCGACGTACTCATCAACGCCTCCTCCGTAGGCATGGCTCCCCGTACAGACGCTTCCCTGATCCCGGATCCCGCCTTCTTCCATCCGGGTCTGGTGGTGGGCGACGTCATCTACAACCCCCGGGAAACCCTGCTCCTGCGCACCGCAAAGGAAGCAGGCTGCCACACCTTCAACGGTATGTACATGCTGCTCCATCAGGGCGCTAAGGCTTTTGAACGTTGGACCGGCCGGGAGATGCCTGTGGAATATATCCGGGAGCTCTATTTCCGGTAGATACATCCCCTGCCCCGAATTCCGATCCGATATCTTGTAAATTCATCGGTTCCTGCTTTCTTTCAGAAAGATTTCGTGTTATAATAAAAAAAGCTGCAGTTTTGCCGGCGGCAGATCCGCAGCTTCCCTTTTATCGCAAAAGCACTGTTACGTTAATACACAAAAGTGTAATTATTTTCAAATCTGGAGATGAACCGTTATGATTTACCTTGACAATGGCGCCACCACCTTTCCAAAGCCGGAATGTGTCTGGGACGCCGTAGACCATTTTAACCGGACAGCAGCTGTCAACGCGGGCCGGGGCGCGTATCAGGCTGCCCGGGACGCCACCGCCATGATTCGGGAGGTCCGTGAGCAGCTGATCAGTCTCTGCGACGCCAGGGAGCAGGCCCAGGTTATCCTGACCCCTTCTGTCACCATTGCCCTGAACCAGATTATCCAGGGACAGAAATGGACGCCAGAATCGGTGGCCTACGTATCCCCTTACGAACACAACGCGGTACTTCGCCCCTTAAAGCTTCTGGAAAAGCGCGTCGGTATCCGGGTTCTGGAGCTGCCCCTCGCCGCAGATCTTTCCATCGACCTAGAGGCCACGAAAGAAATGTTCCGGCAGACCCCACCGGATTTTGTCAGCGTCTCCGCCGTCAGCAATGTGACCGGTTACATCCTGCCGGCCCGGGAAATCTTTCTGATGGCTAAAGAATATGGCGCTTTCACTCTGCTGGACGCGGCTCAGGCCATGGGACTTCTAAAGCTGTGCTTCTCTTTCCTCCGGGCGGATGCCATCACCTTTGCCGGACATAAGACGCTTTACGCGCCCTTTGGCATCGGTGGCTTTCTGTTAAAGAACGGGATCGATCTGGAAGAGCTTCTGGCCGGCGGCAACGGCATGAAATCCTTAAGCGAGGACATGCCCCGCTATATGCCCGAGAAAATGGAGTGCGGCAGCATGGACACTCCCGCCATCGCAGGCCTTCACGCCTCTTTAAAATGGCTGAAAACAGTCCGCCCGAAGAAAACCGAGGACGAACTTATGGAATATCTTATTCCTAAGCTTCGGGAGATTCCCGGCCTGCACCTCTACTGTGCGCCGGATCCCAGTCTTCAGGCAGGTGTCATTTCCCTGAACCTGGACGGCTTCCGGGCCAATGAAGTAGGCGCAATTCTCGACAAAGAATGGGATATCGCAGTCCGGGCCGGCCACCACTGCGCTGCGCGAATTCATAAGCACCTGAAGGATCAGGAATTCGACGGCACCGTCCGGGTAAGCATAAGCGCATTCACCACGAAGGATGAGTTGGACACGCTGGTGAAGGGCTTAGAGAGTATTGACCGGGACATGTTAAAGGGAATTTCTTCCAGCGTTCTTCGGGGCAATTGCTGATTTATTAGATACCTATATGCGCAAAAGACATGCGCAGATCAAAGAAAGGAACATACACTATGAGCTATGACAAGTTATTTGAAAAAGGACGTATCGGAACCCTGGTTCTGAAAAACCGCGGCATCATGATGCCCATGGCCACGGATCTGGCCGACAAGAACGGCATCGTTACCCCCAGACAGATCCGCTACTATCAGGAGCGGGCCAAAGGCGGTATCGGCATGATTATCAATGAATATACCGGCGTGGACGACGTGGACAGCATTCCGTCCATCCACAACCTGCGTATCGCCCGGGATTACCATATCTCTGAAATGGAAAAGCTGACCGACGCGGTTCATCTCTATGGCTGTAAGATTGCGGCGCAGATTCACCACGGCGGCGCTACCTCCAACCCGAACTTCACCGGACGCCAGAATCTGGCTCCCAGCGCCGTTCCCATTGCGGACGGACGCCCGGTTCCGAAGGAAATGACACTGGAGGATATCAAGCGTGTCGAACAGAAGTTTATCGACGCTGCAGTCCGCTGCCAGAAAGCAGGCTACGACGCCGTAGAGCTTCACGGCGCCCACGGCTATCTGATCGCCCAGTTTTTCAGTAAATATTATAACCGCAGAACCGACGCATACGGCGGAAGCGTCGAAAACCGCTGCCGCTTCATCGCGGAAATCATCGCGGGCATCCGCGCCAAGCTTGGCCCCCGTTTCCCGATCATTGTCCGCATGTGCGGCGACGAGATGACCCCGGTAGATGGCTTCCTGACTCTGGAAGATGGTCTTGAGATTGCCAGATATCTGGAAAGCTGTGGTGTCGACGCCATCAATATCAGTAACGGAAGCGCCCGCAACGGCGACGCCAACTGCGAGCCCTTCTCCTATCAGTCCGGCTGGAAAAAGCACGTGGCGAAGGCTTATAAGGAAGCCCTTCACATCCCGGTTATCGCTACGAACACTATCAAGGATCCGGATTTCGCAGAATCTCTTCTGGAGGAAGGCGTCTGTGATTTCGTGGGCCTGGGCCGTTCCCAGCTGGCAGATCCGGATTTCATGAACAAGGCCAAGACTGATCATGCAGATGAGATTCGTAAATGCATCGGCTGCCTCTACTGCCGTGAACGTGTACTGGGTCAGGGACTTCCCATTCGCTGCGCCATCAACGCACGTACCGCCAGAGAGGATGTCTTCTCCCATATCCGCAGGGACGGCGCAGGCAAGACCGCTGTCGTCGTGGGCGGCGGTCCCGCCGGTATGGAGGCTGCACGGGTGCTGGCACTGCGTCAGTTCCATGTGGTCCTCTTTGAAAAGGAAACGAAACTGGGCGGTACTCTGAATGTGGCTGACAAGCCTGCTTTTAAAGATAAGCTGACCCGTCTTTCCGAAACCATGGAGACCCAGATCCGCCACCTGGGCGTAGAAGTCCGTCTCGACACCGCCGCTACTCCGGAGCTGGTAAGCGCTCTGAACCCGGTGGGCATCGTAGTTGCCTGCGGCGCGGAGCCTGTGATTCCGCCCCTGCCGGGCATGCAGCAAAATCATGTCTGCACCGCGGAAGATGTCCTGACCGGCAAAGTGAATCCGACCGGACAGGTGGCTGTCATCGGTTCCGGTCTGACCGGACTTGAGACCTCTGAGATGCTTTTGAGCCGTGGTCTCTCCGTCTCCATCATCGAGATGGCTCCGGAGATGGGTCCGGGTATCTTTGGCGCCATCCGAAATGATGAGCTCAGCCGCATTCTGCCTCACAATCCGGGCGTCTACACCGGCCACAAGCTCCTCTCCATCGAGGAAAAGACCGTAACTCTGGAAAAGACTGACGACCATAGCACTGTGGTTCTGCCCGCCGACTCCGTGGTCCTGGCCTTGGGTGTGCGCCCGCGCTCCGCTCTGGCTGAAAGCTTCGAGTCCTGCTGCCCGCAGGTACATATCGTCGGCGACGCCCGCAAGGGTGGCCGCATTGCTACAGCGGTACGGGAGGGCTTTGAAGCTGCTTATGTCTTTGAGGCATAATTTTCAAATGCATTTCCTATTTTTATAAGGAAAGCCTGTCGTAAAATGTATCACTCACATTTTACGACAGGCTTTTCTCTCAAATATGCTCTTTTAGAATGTCAGATTTTTCCAATCACGTATGGCAGGACAAAATTTCCAAGCCCCCACAGCGCCAGCAGATGCACCGGATAAAACCAGTAGAAGAAATATTTGGGCTGATGGCCGCGTTTTCCATTGTAGAGAAGCAGGGCCAGGAAGCCGGGCAGGGCGTAGAGTTCTATCCGACCGCCCACTGCCAGCAGAACATAGGAGACGGCCAGCGCCGCTATTCTGTTTTCCCTCAAAAGGTACATTACCGTAATGACCAACACGCCGGTGGCGCCATAGTCAGTATTGCAAACTTCTGCCAGAATTGCCGCCGCGCCCAAGGCCGCCACGCCGCGCCATTCCCGGCCTGCGCTTTTCCGGAAGATCTGGATGGCCAAAAGGCCCAGCGCCAGGGTACAGAAAACATTCTGATGTGCCCACCATGGGAAATGATTTCGAAGCGCCAGATCAAAGGGGAGCTCCGACACCAGCGCAAAAACCAGCAGCCGACGGGCATATTTTCCAATATCATGGGTATGAACCGCCCCCTCCACCAGCAGGAAGCAGAAAATCGGGAAGGCTGAACGGCCAATATAACGCAGGATACGATCGATGCTCCACCAGAATTCCATATGTTCGATCATCCCGGCCAGCGGTGAATTTCCATAGCCATTCAGGACAAAAATCTCCAGGAGGCTCGCGCCCACATGGTCTGCGAGCATCAGCAAAATGGCAAGCCATTTCAGAGTACTCCCTGAAAACGGCCTGCCAGTCTCTCTCTTATTCATGCTTTTCGGCAACCTCACCCTGCTTCTTATAAATGGAGTTTGCCGGTACGACGCCGCGCACGGAAGACAGCGGATAAATGTTGGTATGCGAACCGATGACAGTTCCCGGATTCAGGACAGAGCCACAGCCCACCTCTACCTCATCGCCAAGCATGGCGCCGAATTTCTTGATACCGGTTTCGATATCTCCCTCCGGAGTGTGAACCTTTACCAGCTTCTTATCGGATTTTACGTTCGAAGTGATGGAGCCTGCGCCCATATGGGACTTATAGCCCAGGATCGAATCACCCACATAATTGTAATGAGGTACCTGCACCTTATTAAACAGAATCACATTCTTAAGCTCTGTGGAATTGCCGACAACTGCTCCCTCTCCCACCAGGGCGTTTCCGCGAATAAACGCGCAGTGGCGCACTTCCGTATCCTTGCCAATGATGCAGGGACCGGTGATAGATGCGGTGGGCGCCACCTTTGCAGAGCGGGCAATCCAGATGTTCTCTCCGCGTTTCTCATACTCTTCCTCGCTGAGTGTCGCGCCCAGCTCCAGAATAAAATCGTGAATCTTCGGCAGGGCCTCCCAGGGGTAGGTGACACTCTCAAGAAGGGGCGCAGCCAGGGTTTCACTTAAGGTATACAGCTCTTTTACTTCCAATGCTTTCATTTCTTCTTCGTCTCCTTTTTCTCACTTTTCTGGGTTTTATAAAAACGGGCGGACGCGTCAAAGCAGGGGCGTAGGGCCCTGCGGTAATCGGCGGCAAGCACCGCCTGCGTCTTATCCGTAATGTACTTTTCCAGCTTCTGCATGTAATAGTCTTCGGTAATGGTTCCTTCGGCCATCTGGGTCAGTCCCTTCTCCCAGCTGGCCGTCAGTTCCGGATTCAAAAGTCCGTAGATGGAAGCCCGCACCACGTCGAAAATCATTTCCCCCAGAAGGGTCGGCGTGATAATCTGGGTCTTTTTATTCAGGGCAATGTACTTATTATTGACTAACTTTTTCAGGATCTCGGCCCGGGTAGCGCTGGTGCCGATGCCGCTGCCCTTGATTTGTGCCCGCAGCTCCTCGTCCTCAATAAGCTGACCGGCGTTTTCCATGGCCAGAATCATGGAGCCGGAGTTATACCGCTTGGGCGGCGACGTCTCGCCCTCTTTGATGTGGAAACCGCTGACTTCCACCGAATCACCCTTTTTCAGATGCTTCAGGAGCTCCAGGAATTCCGCGTCCACACGCACATCCTCGGTCTCCTCATTTTCCGCGTCCGCCTTCTTCTTTGCAGCATCCGCTGTGCCCTGGGGCAGCACCTTCAGATACCCTTCGTTCAACAGCACCTTGAAACCGGAGAAGAACCGCTCGCCCCGCACCTCGGTTACTAACTGCACCTTCTGGTATTCCGCCGCCGGATAAAAGATGGCCAGGAAACGCCGGGCAATTACCTCATAGATCTGCTCGGATACCGGATTCAGACTTCGAAGCGCTGAGAGCCCCTGCCCCGTCGGCACGATAGCGTAGTGGTCTGTAATCTGCTTATCGTTGACATAGCGGGTCTTGGCGATGCCTTTCCAGGCCGTACCATTCAGAACCTCATGTGCGTACTCCGACAGCTTTCCGTAAGAACGTAAGCCCCCGATATTTTTATAAATCTCCTTCGCCACGGCGCCGGACAGCACACGGGCGTCCGTTCGGGGATACGTCACCAGCTTTTTCTCATAGAGCTCCTGCACCACCCGCAGAGTTTCGTCGGGACTCAGCTTAAAACGCCGGGAGCATTCATTCTGGAGCTCTGCCAGATTAAATAAAAGCGGCGGATTTTTCTTTTCCTTTTTCCGCTCCATGGACGTAAGCACTGCCCGCACCGGCTTTTCTTCTTCCAGAAAATGAATCAGGCTCTCCGCGTCCTCTTTCTTCTTATATCCGTTTTCCTTATATAACTTATGCGGCTCGCAGTAAGTGGAGCCCGATACAGCCCGCCATTCCCCCTCAAAGCTGCGGCCATGGAGTCCGAAATCTCCCAATACCCGATAAAAAGGCGTCTTTACAAACTCCCGGATCTCCCGCTCTCTGCGCACCACCATGCCCAGCACACAGGTCATCACGCGACCCACGGAAATAACCGTATAGCGGGTATTCAGATAGTTGGAAATGGTGTCGCCGTATTTGAGGCTTAAAAGGCGGGAAAAATTGATACCCATCAGGTAATCCTCTTTGGCGCGCAGGTAAGCGGCGCTGGCCAGATTGTCGTATTCCGACAGTTCCTTTGCCTCGCGGATACCGCGTAAGATCTCTTCCTCTGTCTGGGAATCAATCCAGACCCTGCGGCGCTTTTTCCCTTTGACGCCGGCCATCTGCTCCACCAGACGGTAGATATATTCTCCCTCCCGCCCCGAGTCGGTGCAGACGTAGATGGTCTCCACGTCCGGCCGGTTCAGAAGGCCGCTTACAATGGTATACTGCTTTTTCACCGAAGGAATGACCTCATACTTGAATTCCTTCGGCAGAAACGGCAACGTACTGAGACTCCATTTTTTCAGGCGCTCGTCGTAGACCTCCGGGTAGCTCATGGTCACCAGATGACCGACACACCAGGTCACGATAGCGTCCTCATCCTCCAGATAGCCGTCCCTTCTGGCAGTCTGAAGCCCCAGCGCCCTGGCAAATTCCTGGGCCACACTGGGCTTCTCTGCGATATATAGTGATTTTGACATAAGTTCTCGCTTTCTATGTAATGTCCCCGGCTGTCCGGAAGACTATGGCTATTCTAACACATCTGCCATGAATCTGGCAATGTCTTTCGGAATGGGTGCCTCGATGTGGATGGGTTCTCCAGTAAAGGGCTGGCAGAAATCCAGGCTGACGGCGTGAAGGGCCGTCCTGTTCATCCGTGTTCCGCACCCTTCCTGTGCCTTTGCCCTGCTTTCCGGCCCGGCGCTGCCGACTACTTTTCCATACAAAGAATCACCTGTCAATGGACAGCCAATGCTTTGCATATGCACCCGGATCTGATGAGTGCGGCCTGTCTTCAGGCGCAGCTCCAAAAGGGCTGTATTTTTAATCTCCCATTTTTTTACAGTTTTATAGCAGGTCTTCGCGTATCTTCCATGCATGTCCCCTGTCGGACACACCTGCATCCGGGTCTTATCCGCCGGATCCGACGCCAGCCATTTTTCAACCGTTCCCTGTTCCGGCTCCGGAATCCCGTCCGTCAGCGCCAGATAAGTCTTATGAAGCCTTCCCCGCTCCCGCTGCTGTTCCAACCGGGCCGCCGTTGTGCGATTTTTCGCCGCCAGCACCACGCCGGAAGTGTCCTTGTCCAGGCGGCCGATGATGCGGATGACACCCTCTTCACCCTTTTCCCGTAAATAATGTACCAGGCGGTTCGCGAGCGTATCCGCCTCAAAGGTCTGTCTGCCGGAAGGGTGTACCGGGATGCCGGAGGGCTTGTTTACCACCACCACATCCATGTCCTCATACAGAATCTCCAGCGGCGCGTTGGAAGCCTTCAGATGCCCGCTCACTGCGTCCGGTTTTTCCGTCTGCACCGTCACCTGCTGCCCCTTTCGCACCTGCGCCGTCACTTTTTGCCGTTCTCCGTCCACGCAGATACCGTCCTCCAGAAACTTGGCCCGGCTGATTTCCTTCTTTGCAAGACCCATGCCTTCCCGGAGAAAATGATAGAGGGTAGAGCCGTCGTATTCTGTTGATACTGTTTTTTGAATGCCATGACGCATAATCGAAGCTGTTCCCCCTGTTCATTCCGCATATTTTCCCTGGCCGGTCTTTCTCTGTCAGGGCAGAATCACCGGCGTCCTCGTATATTCATTCGCAAGCGCTTTCCCTGTCTTCAGAGCTTTGGCCGCCTCGTAGAGATGAGCTGCCGCCACATCCTGTTCAAACAACGCCCGTTGTTCCTCTGACAATATTTTCGCCGCGTCCGCCGTCTTTACCAGAAGCGGCGAAGCGCTCTCCCGCTTCACTGCCGAAAGCAGCTTCCCGGCGCTTTTTCGAAAGCCCAACGCCCGCAGGTAAACCGGATAATCCGCCTCCCGGCGCTCCTCAAGCTTCTTCTGCGAAAGCCCCAGCAAAATATGACACAGTGCCCGGGTCACACGCGTATGGGTCACCTGCCGGGTCTTTATCCGGTCTGCAAAACTTTCTGCCGAGATAAAGGTCAGACGGTTCCTGCAGATCCGCACGGCCAGCTCTTCTCCCACATCCTGCATAGCTGCCAGTTCTTCCTGAGAATCCGTCAGCAGCCGGTAAAAAAGCTGCGGTGAAAAATCATTCCAGGAGAGCGTTTCATTCCTTTGGAGCGCCTGTGCGAGCAGGACGGCAGATTCTTTCGGAAGCTGCGCCGCAGCCTCCAAAGGCAGGGTTTCTCTCCCGAATCCCGCCACCGCATGCCGGATGGCCGAGGCTGACGCCATCGCCGTGTCCAGGGTCAGCTCATGATATCCTGCTGCCTCCCGCCGGATGGTCAGAGGCTTCATCTTGCTGCTTTTATGAAGCAGCGCCCGCAGATATTCCACGCCGAGGATGTTATTGGGAGAATCCAATATGGCAGCTGCCCGGCGGCAATCCGCGTCGTCGGCGGAACACGGCAGAATCCGCTCCGTGCTGTTCCAGTACTCCTCCGCCGCCCGGCTTCTGGCCGCCGGAAAGCTGACTCCCTGCTTCAGATAAGACTGCAAGGTCTCCCGATAGAGGGGCGGCTCCTCCTCAAAAAGTCTCGCATAACGCCAAAGGCTGTCCAAATCGCCCGTCTCGCTTCCAAAGCAAAGTGCGTCTACACAGCCCAATTCCTCCAACACCGCCACCGCTCCCCGGGCAAAGGTTTCCGCGCTGCTGGTGGCATAGGATACCGGCAGCTCCAGCACCAGATCTGCGCCGGAACAGAGTGCCATCTCCGCTCTCAGATATTTGTCTGTCAGAGCCGGACATCCCCGCTGTACGAAATCGCCGCTCATGACAATGACAGCAAAATCAGCCCCGGAAAGCTCCTTCGCTTTCCGAAGCTGATAAGCGTGTCCCTTATGAAACGGATTGTATTCTGCTATGATTCCGACCGTCTTCAAAGGTTCTTACCCTCCCACGTCTTATACAAAATCCAGACCCGCAGCGTCTTTTTCAGAGATACCATATACACCGGAAGGGAGTCGATCATGGTTCCATCGATATCAAACACCAGATGGCTGTATTTCTTCATAAACGCTCTCCTTTTCTCTTATCGAAACAGGATAAAACACGGCGCAGACATTTGCGTGCCGCGCCGTATCTCTTCTGTAAATATGTTAGTTCTTAAAGGAATGAATCGGCGCCGGAATCCGCCCCTTGCGGCTCACAAACGCGTCGCAGGAAAACTGATTGACCGGAATAATCGGCGCATAGCCAAGAAGACCTCCAAACTCTACTGTCTCGCCCACGCCTTTACCGATAACCGGAATCAGACGGACCGCTGTAGTTTTCTGGTTGATCATGCCAATGGCCATTTCGTCAGCGATGATACCGGAAATGGTGCTGGCCTTGGTGTCGCCCGGAATGGCAATCATATCCAGACCTACAGAGCAGACGCAGGTCATGGCCTCCAGCTTCTCGATAGTCAGGGCGCCTGCTTTCACGGCGTCGATCATACCCTGATCCTCGCTGACCGGAATGAAAGCTCCGCTTAAACCGCCCACGTAGGAGGACGCCATGACGCCACCCTTCTTCACCTGATCATTTAACAGGGCCAGGGCTGCCGTGGTTCCCGGCGCGCCGCAGCGCTCCAGGCCGATCTCCTCCAGAATCTCCGCCACGCTATCGCCGATGGCCGGGGTCGGAGCCAGAGAAAGGTCGATGATACCGAAGGGAATGCCCAGACGTCTGGAAGCCTCCTGAGCTACCAGCTGACCCACACGGGTTACCTTGAACGCAGTTTTCTTGATGGTCTCGCAGAGCACCTCAAAGCTCTCACCGCGCACTTTACTTAACGCGTGCTTTACAACGCCCGGTCCGCTGACGCCCACATTGATGATGGCGTCTGCCTCGGTCACGCCATGGAACGCGCCCGCCATGAACGGGTTGTCGTCCGGCGCATTGCAGAATACTACCAGCTTGGCGCAGCCAAGGGAATCCTGCTCTTTGGTATACTCGGCGGTCTGTACCACCATTTCACCCATCAGACGTACCGCGTCCATATTAAGGCCCGTTTTTGTGGAGCCCACATTGATGGAGCTGCAGACACGTTCCGTCTTCGCCAGAGCCTCCGGTATGGATCGAATCAGGTTCTCCTCACCCTTGGTCATGCCCTTGGATACCAGAGCAGAATAACCGCCGATGAAGTTCACACCCACCTCTTTGGCCGCTTTATCCAGAGTCACGGCCAAAGTCACGTAATCCTCCGGCTTCTTGCAGGCCGCCTCGCCGATGGTGGCGATGGGGGTGACAGAAATTCGCTTATTTACAATGGGAATGCCGTAATCGCATTCGATTTCTTTTCCAACTTTTACCAGATTTCTGGCTACGGTCGTGATCTTATCATAAACCTTCTGATTCAGACGGTCGAGATCGGCGTCGATACAGTCCATCAGGCTGATGCCTAAGGTGATGGTACGCACATCCAGATTGTCCTGCTCAATCATCTGGTTAGTCTCTTTTACTTCGTATAAATTAATCATGAAAAGCGGCTCCTTTCCCGGTTAAATGCGGTGCATTTTGTCGAAGATTTCTTCCTGCTGGCACTTGATCACTACGCCGATCTCTTCGCCGAGGGCAGCCAGTTCACCGGTCAGCTTCTCGAAGGATTCCACTTTTCCGGTATCCACGATCATCATCATGTTGAAATAGCCCTGTACAATAGTCTGGGAAATATCCAGGATATTGACCTGATTTTCTGCAAGATAGGTACACACTTTTGCGATAATGCCGACGGTATCTTTGCCTACTACGGTGATAATGCTTCTTTTCATAATATCCTCCTTTGTGTCGTTAGACTGCTACGCATTCTGACTGTTCGTCCCGGCTCGCCACCCACATGGGGAAATCGCCCGGTTTGTATGGGCTTTCATTCAGCATCAGCTCCAGCTTCACGGTCTCATAGGCCAGCTCCGCGTAATTATTTTCCTTGCTGAGATGTCCCAGGAATACGGCCTTCATGTTGTCGTGAAGCACCTGACCCAGAAGCTTTCCGGCGGACTCGTTGGATAAGTGTCCCCGGTCGCCTGCGATGCGCTGCTTCAAATAATAGGGATACGCGCCCACCTGAAGCATATGAATGTCATGGTTCGCCTCAAGCAATAATACATCAAGATCCTTCAAATGGTCAATAGTATAATCGGTATAAACGCCAAGATCTGTGGCTACCGCCATCTTTTTTTCCCCGCAGGCCACCCGGTAGGCCACCGGCTCCGCCGCATCATGGGAGATGCGGAAGGGGGAAATGGTCAGATCCCCGAGGATGAAATCCTCATCCGCATGAATTTCGCGGAACAACTCTCCGTCAATCTTGCCCAGGTTTGTCATGGCCTTTACGGCCTCCGCGGTGCCCGGCGTGGTGTAAATCGGTACGCCGTATTTGCGGGACAGAACGCCCAGACCCTTAATGTGGTCGGAATGCTCATGGGTCAGCAGAATGCCGTCCAGATCCTTTCCGGTCAGCTCCAGGTTATTGAGTCCCGCCTCCACCCGTTTTCCGCTAATGCCTGCGTCAATCAGAATATGGTGTTCTTCCGAACCTATGTAAATACAGTTGCCGCTGCTGCCGCTGGCGATGCTGCATAGTCTCATGTTACTTTCTTGCTCCTTTTTATCCTTCTGTCATGTATCACGATTCTGTCCGGATAACCTTGTACGGTTATCGGAATGTCCCGGATTCCTGATGCGTTGTGTGAATTCCAAGTTTTCCCAGCAGTATATCCACCTGCTCATAAACAGCCTCTTTCGTGCTGTTGTTGTCGATCAACTGTGCGCAGTGGGTCCGGAATTCCGCGTCCGTACACTGTTTCCGGAAAATGGCATCTATTTTCTCGTCCGAATAGCCTCTGGACTCCTTAAGTCTCGCCCTTCGAATCTCCGGTTCTGTATAGATATACCAGAATTCTTCGCAGAGCTCCTCATAATGATCCTCGATAAGCAATGCTGCCTCTACTACAAAGAGCGCGCACGCACCCTGCTGCCGTTCCTTCTCAATCTCCCGGCGGATCCAGTTTTTGATGGCCGGATGCATCAGCTCATTCTGCCAATCCAGTTCCTTTTTATCCGCAAACACAATCTTTGCCACGGCGGCCCGGTCAAGCTGTCCGTCCGGGGTGAGTACACGCTCCCCGAAATGCGCCCGAATCTTCTCAAAGCACTCCATACCAGGCTCCATCAGAAGGTGGCCCACCTCGTCGGCTTCCACCACCCGTACGCCTGAAATGGCCGTCAGGTACTTCAAAATCGCGCTTTTTCCGGCTCCCACGCCGCCTGTAATTCCGATTACTCTCATCTTAATGCGCCTCGTACCAGTTTTTTCCCTGCTTCATATCGATTTCCAGCGGAACAGAAAGCTCTGCCGCACCTTCCATCTCCTCGGACAGGATCTGTTCCACCGCGTCCAGTTCTTCCGTAGAAGCCTCGAGCAGAAGCTCGTCGTGTACCTGCAAAAGCAGGCGGGACTTTAAGCCCTCGGCTTTCAGCCGCTGGTCCACGCGAATCATGGCGATCTTAATGATATCCGCCGCCGTTCCCTGAATCGGCGCGTTCATGGCCACCCGCTCGCCAAAGGAGCGCTGCATGAAGTTCGAGGACTTCAGCTCCGGCATGGGGCGTCTGCGGCCGAACATAGTCCGGGCATAGCCTTTTTCTTTGGCCTCCGTCACACAGGAATCCAGGAATTCCTTAATCTTCGGATAGGTCTCAAAATATTTCTGAATATACTCCTGGGCCTCCTTCCGGGAGATACTCAAATCCTGAGACAGGCCGAAGGAGCTGATGCCATATACGATACCAAAGTTGACAGCCTTGGCATTTCTTCGCTGGAGATCCGTCACCTCGTCGAAGGGAATGTGGAACACCTGGGACGCAGTCAGCCGGTGGATGTCCTGGGCCTCCCGGTAGGCGTGAATCAGATTTTCATCGCCGGACATATGGGCCAGCACTCGCAGTTCAATCTGGGAATAATCCGCATCCACCAGCACACAGCCATCTTTCGGGATAAAGACCTTGCGAATCTGCCGTCCCAGCTCCATGCGAATCGGGATGTTCTGCAGATTCGGCTCCACGCTGCTTAAGCGGCCTGTGGCCGTGATGGTCTGCTGGAAGGTGGTGTGAATCCGCTCATCCGGGCCGATGTAAGCCGTCAGACCGTCCGCATAGGTGGATTTGAGCTTTGTAAGCTGCCGGTATTCCAGAATGTCCGCCACAAACGGACACTCCGGGGCTAACTTCTCCAGCACTTCAGCGGAAGTGGAATAGCCGGTCTTGGTCTTTTTGCCGCCCTTCAGTCCCATCTTGTCAAATAAAATGACGCCCAGCTGCTTGGGAGAATTGATATTGAAGGTCTCCCCGGCCTCCTTATAGATCCGGGTCTCCAGCTCGCCGATACGGACAGCCAGCTCGTCGCCGTAGCTCTTCAGAGCCTGGGCGTCCACCCGGACGCCCTCCTGCTCCATGCCAAAAAGAGTCCAGACCAGCGGCATTTCCATGGTCCGGTACAGATCTTCCATGCCTGTCTCCTGTAAATGCGCCAGCAACACCGGCATGGACTGATATAAAACGTAGGAAGAGTAGCCGCCGTAGATACGGAATGCCCCGGTCTTTTCTTCCAGCACTTTCGTTAGTTTATCCTTACCAAATAGTTCTGCATAGGAAGGAATCGTAAGGCCCGCATACTCCCTGGCCAGCTCCTCATAGGCATAGCTGTCCTTCAAAGGATTCAGCAGATAGGCCGCGATCTCCGCGTCCAGAAACGCACCCTGCTGCTTTTTGTCCACATTTACGCCATGGGCTGCCAGGCACTTTAACTCTTCTTTTAATTTCAGGGTTGCGATCTCCGGTACCTTCGCGAAGATCTCACCCAGACGGCCCAGCAGCCAGTCTGCGGTCATAAAACCCGCCACCGGAATCACGTATGTCTCTTTCTCCGACAGGGTCAGGGAAAGAGACAGCATTTCATCCCCCTCCCGGTGAATGGCAAAGGCCAGACGGAGCGCGGCTGCCGCCTTATTCAGCACCTGATCCGCCTCGCCGAAGTCCTCGATCATCCGGAAGGTTTTCTCGATCTTATCATTGGCCGGGGCGTCCACCTGAAAACGGGACAGCATATTTTTGAACTCCAGCCGCTTGATCAGGGCGTAGGCTTCCTGGGTGTAGATGTTGCCCAGCTTCGCCATGTCCCAGTCGTAATCATAATCGCAGTCGATGTTGATGGTGGCCAGCGCCTTGCTCATGACCGCCATGTCATAATGCTCCTGCAGCGCATTTTTCGCCCGGTTGGGCTTGATCTCCTCCACATGGGCGTAGGCGTTTTCGATATTGCCGTACTGAACGATCAGATTCGTGGCGGTCTTCTCGCCGATGCCCGGAACGCCGGGGATATTGTCGGCAGAATCGCCCATCAGAGCCTTCAGCTCGATGATCTGAAGCGGGGTCACCTGATACCGGTCAATGACGTCCTGCGTGTTATAATTCTCGGTCTCAGTCACACCTCCTTTCGTCTTTGGCAGGCGGATGCGAATATGCTCGGTGGCCAGCTGCAGAAGATCCCGGTCGCCGGACAGTACCGTCACCTCCATGCCCAGGGCCTCGCTTCGTTTCGCCACGGTTCCCAGGAGATCGTCCGCCTCCAGACCGGCCTTTTCCATGGTCGCAATGCCCATGGCGTGCAGCACGTCTTTCAGCACCGGCACCTGCTCATGAAGCTCCGCCGGCATGGGTTTTCTGGTGCCCTTATAGGCGTCGTACATCTGATGCCGGAAGGTAGGCGCCTTCACATCGAAGGCCACAGTCAGATAATCGGGCTTTTCCTCCTCCAGCACCTTAAATAATGTATTCAGAAATCCGTAAATGGCATTGGTGTGAAGTCCTTCCGAATTGGTCAGATCAGTTACGCCGTAAAAGGCGCGGTTGATGATGCTGTGTCCGTCCACCAGCAGTATTTTTTCACTCATAGTTTTACTATCTCCATCACGATAATTGCCACAAGAGCCGCCATAGCCAGCACCTGTGATACCACATAATACACGTTCAGGAGCACCCGTCCCCGCACCCGCTGCTCTGACGCGTGCAGTGCCTCCTGTAGAAGATTGTGCATATCCCGGCCTTCATTTTCCCCATCCAGCTGGGACAGGCCCGCGTAAATGGTGTAATAGATCTCCAGCTCCTCATAGCAGCTCTTGCATGCGTTGATATGCTCCAGAAACGGCCCCAGCTGCTTGTCCGTCAGCTCGTCATTAATATAGGGCATAATCATCTGTTCTACTTCTTTGCAGGTCATAAGCGGGGCCTCCTTTCGCAATATACGTTCTTTCATAAAACAAAGCCGCGGACTGCATAAAGTTCCACGGCTCGCAGATCAAATTTTATTATAGCACAGATGGCTGGGATTATACAAGGTATCGGGAAGAAATCCCTGCGGGTTCAAATCCCGCTGCCGGATTTTTCCCTGATTTTCATGCGAAAAAAGCTCTGTAAAACCATTCGTAGGTCTTACAGAGCTTTTTCTGAGCCTGCCGGCAGCGGGACTTGAACCCGCACGTGGTCACCCACAACAGATTTTGAGTCTGCCTCGTCTGCCATTCCGACATGCCGGCATGTGCTGCATCAGCAACTCATTTATTATAGCACAGGCTTACGCCAAGCGCAAGTCCTAACTTCCACTCTTCCGCAATTTTTCCAACAGCTTCTCGAAATATTCCGGCAGGGGAGCTTCAAATTCCATGTATTCGCCGGTGGTCGGATGAATGAAGCCCAGCACCATGGCATGCAGGGTCTGACCCTCCAGCTTAAAGGGGGATTTGGCGCGGCCATAGATCTCATCTCCCAGCAGCGGATGTCCCAGACTCGCCATATGGACGCGGATCTGATGGGTCCGGCCTGTCTCCAGCTGACACTCGATATAGGTATCATTGCCGAAACGCTCCAGCACGCGGTAATGGGTCACGGCACGCTTGCCGCCACTACGGACGATGGCCATCTTCTTGCGGTCCTGGGGATGACGACCAAGGGGCGCGTCCACGGTGCCCTCGTCCTCCTTCAGATTGCCGCAGACAATAGCGCGATATTTTCTTGTGATGCTGTGTTCCTTCAGCTGCTCTGCCAGGGCATTATGCGCTCGGTCGTTTTTGCAGACGATCAGAACGCCCGTGGTATCCTTGTCGATGCGATGGACGATACCTGGCCGCAGCACGCCGTTGATGCCGGACAGATCGCCCCTGCAATGATACATGAGCGCATTGACCAGCGTCCCTGTATAGTGTCCCGCCGCCGGATGCACCACCATATTTTTCGGCTTATTGATGAGAATCACGTCGGAATCCTCATAGAGAATATCCAGCGGAATATTCTCCGGCAGAATCTCCGGCTCCTCCGGCTCCGGAATGGTAAGCGCAATCACAGCGCCGGCCGCTGTCTTCGTGCTGGCCTTAACCGGTTTTCCATTCATTTGCACGCTGCCATCCTTCAGAAGCTTCTGCAGATAAGAGCGGGTAATATCCGGCAATTGTTCCGCCAGATACTTATCAATCCGTACACCTGCATCCTCCGGACTCACCGTAAGCCGCTGTAATCCATTTTCATTCATGCTTCTTTTTCAGGCTTAAAAAGCCCAGCTCCTCATCCTTGTATACAAAGAGAATCAACACGGCCAGTAAAATCGCGCCCGCAGTCACATAACAGTCGGCCACGTTGAAAATCGGAAAATCAATCAGTTTGAAATACAGGAAATCTACCACATAGCTCTGAGCCATCCGATCAATCAGATTGCCCACCGCACCTGCGCCAAGCAGGACGCCTACCACACGTAGCGGCAGATATTTCTTATCCTCCGGCATACGGTTATAATAAAAGCCCAGGACCACCAGCACCAGGACGGTACAGAGCAGGAAAATAAGCTTCTGTCCCTGGAGAATCCCAAAAGCGGCACCCCGGTTTTCCAGGTAGTGCAGTTCAAATACGCCATCCCAGATCACAAAAGGCTTCTGATTCATCAGATGCTTCACTGCCAGCAGCTTCGTCCACTGATCGAGAGCGACGAGAAGCACTGCCGTCACAATGCCAATCAGATTATATTTCGTCTTTTTATTCATATCCTTCTTCCCCTATATGATTGCTTCGCCCAGAATCCACCGAATCGCCTCCAGAAGCTCCTCATCTGTCAGCGTACGCTCCACAAAGGCGTCTCCGATATGCCGCAGCAGCACGAACTTGATACTGCCTGCATCCATCTTTTTATCCGACTTGGTTGCCTTTAAAACCTCCCCGGCAGAAAGTCCATCCGTCCTCACCGGAAGGCCGAATTCTTTCAGGCCTTCGCAGATATAGACCAAATCTTTCTCGGAAATCAGCCCCTGCTTCCAGGACAGATATGAGGCCGCCGCTGTTCCAATGGCCACACATTCACCATGGGACATGCTGAAATTCTTCAGCTTTTCCACCGCATGTCCGATGGTATGGCCAAAATTCAGGAGCGCGCGTTCGCCCTGCTCAGTGGGATCCTGTTCCACCACCGCGCGCTTTATCTTACAGCTCTCCTCAATCATCGGAAGCAGAACATCCATCTCGTGAGAGCGAATCGCTCTCTGATTTTCCAGCAGCCACTGAAAATACTCCCCATTCTTAATCAGGCCATGCTTCAGAATCTCTCCCATGCCGGAAGCAAACTGCCGTTCCGGAAGAGTCGTAAGCACTGCCGGATTCATGTATACCAGCCTCGGCATATGGAACGCGCCGACCATATTTTTATAGCTGTCGAAGTCTACACCGGTCTTGCCGCCGATGCTGCTGTCCACCTGGGATAACAGGGTTGTGGGAATCTGGATAAAGCCAATGCCGCGCAAATATGTCGCCGCAGTGAAGCCAGTCAGATCGCCTGTTACGCCACCTCCCAAAGCTACCAGCATATCCTTGCGGTCATAATGCTTCTCGATCAGATAGGCGTAGACCTGGCGCACCGTATCCAGTGTTTTATACTCCTCGCCCGATGGAATCGTGTAGAGCTCCACAGTATCTGTCACCTTCAAAAGCTCAGCCCGCACCGCTTCCCCATAAAGCTCTCCGGCCTTCGCGTCCGCCACGATACAGAGCTTCCGACCTTCCACTCCCAGGGTCTTTACCTGCTCGCCAAGCTTCGTAAAATCCGCTTTCAGGATAATATTATAACAGAACTTCCCATCCTTTCGAACCGGAAGCACACGCATATTTTCGTCCATATCGATGTCCTCCATCTTCTGTCTCTCAGATATATTTCCACAGGGTCACATACTCCCGGCCTTTCTTTGACTGGCCTCCCGTTCCCTGAAACCGAAACCGTCCCATGCCCCGCACGGACACCAGATCACCTTCTTTGGGTTCATAACCGTTAGATGTGACTAATTTACCGTTTACAAAGACCTTGCCGCCCTCGATGAGTCCGGTCAGGCTGCTGCGGGAAGCATTAAACGCCAGCGCCAGCAGCTTGTCAAGCCTTACCGACGCCACCGTACCGCCCACCTCTTTGTATTTAGGCTCATAGTGAAAGTCTTCCGCTTCCACCTGCTCCACATAGACGCTTGTGTGCCGGATCCGGGTCAGATTTTCCCGGATAAAATCCGCCATCCGTTCCAGGCAGAACAGATAAGCCGCGTCGTCCTCTACGAGAATATCCCCCAGGCATGTTCGTTCCAGCCCCAGATTCAAAATTGCCCCCAGATAATCCCGATGATTTAAGCTTTCCGCAAACTTCACGTTCAACGGTGTGATTTTCAGGCAGCAAATCGGATAATCAACATAAAAGACAGGAGCCTCAGGACGAAATACCGCTATCTGACGCTCCGCCAATTCATAGCCGCCGAAGCTCTCCATCTTCAGATAGGAGAACTCCGGACGCAGGCTCTGAAAAATATTCAGTTCATTTAGATTCAGGAAGTCGGAAAATACAGCAATTCCGCGCTGATAGGCCGTACGGGCCAAATCCCGGAAATGCTTTTCCAGCTGTTGTTCTTCTCTTGTCATCATTACTTATTATACACAGACGGAAGATCCAGGGAACCGCTTAAAATATCCTGCAGATCACCGGAGATATCCACATTCTTCGGCGTAACCAGGAAAATGTAACCGGACACCTTCTGCAGATGACCGCCAATGGCATAGCAGCCGCCGGAGGTAAAATCAATAATCCTCTGAGCTACATCCACATCCAGTCCCTCAAAATTCAGGACTACGGTGCGGTTGCTGAGCAGGGTATCCATAACCTCCAGAGAATCCTCGTAGCTGG
The DNA here is from genome assembly GCF_051972735.1 of Laedolimicola sp. Classification (NCBI taxonomy): domain Bacteria; kingdom Bacillati; phylum Bacillota; class Clostridia; order Lachnospirales; family Lachnospiraceae; genus Laedolimicola; species Laedolimicola sp. The sequence goes on from NZ_JBOKYU010000023.1 coordinate 31,573, forward strand.
TCGGCTTAATCACACAGACCTCCATGCCGTTACCACTTCTTCTCTGGGCCTGTCGAATCGGAGTTACCTTGGCAGATTTTGCGGAAGCAGCATCCTCCGGAAAATCATCCTCTGCGTCCTCGTCCTTCTTTTTCTTAAAAATGCTTTTCTTAGGCTTATCGTCGTAGTCGTCCTCGTAGTCGTAATCATCCTCATAATCGTCATACTCGTCGTCACCGCCGAGCTTCATGACATCCAGAAATTTATCGATTACACTCATACCGCTGTCTCCAATCTATTCTTTTTAGATATTGTAATTTCTTTCTCCGAAAATGCCTGTCCCCACGCGCACCATGGTAGCGCCTTCTTCGATAGCTACCTGATAATCGCCGGTCATGCCCATGGACAAGACATCCATAGATACATTATCAATATTTTTGTTCTTGATGTCAACAGATAATTGCTTTAATCTGGAAAAATGTACCCGGTTCTCCTCCGGATCTTCCACATAGGGCGCTATGGTCATCAGCCCTTTTATCTGAATGGACGGAAGCTTGGCGATTTCACGCACCAGACCTTCCGTTTCCTCCAAAGTGACACCGAACTTGCTCTCCTCGCCGGCTACATTGACTTCGATAAGCACCGGAACCGTGACGCCTTTCTTCACGCCCTCTTCGCTGATGGTCTCTGCCAGCCGCATAGAATCCACGGAATGAATCAGGCAGGCTTTATCCACCACATATTTGACCTTATTGCGCTGCAGATGGCCGATCAGGTGCCAGTGAATATCTTTCGGCAGCACCTCGTATTTATCCACAAGCTCCTGTACCTTATTTTCCCCGAAATCCCGTGTGCCGCCCGGAAGCAGTTCCTCAATCATCGACACGGGCTTGGTCTTGCTGACCGCAATCAGGGTCACCTCATCCCGGGAACGTCCTGCGCGCGCACATGCCTCGCATATATGCTTCTCTACCTCTGCAAGATTTTCCACTACCATACTCATATTTTGCTCCTCCTGGTATCTCCTAATAAATTACCTGATCCTCCGTGACAGTCGCCGCGTTCAGCACTATCCGATCGTACACGGACAGTCCGAAGCTGGTTCCCTCTTTCACAATACTGTACTCCTCATTTTCGTAGAGAACCTCCACCCGGCGGAAAATCGTGTAACCCTTGTTAATATTATAGACGCCTGTAAGCTTCGCGGTCTGCCCCACCTGATAAGTTTCCGACGAATCTGTCTTCACCAGCAAATCTCCACTCACAAGCTTCTTCATGGAAGTGCTGAAGCTCTCCTCTTCCGGATCCACATAGGCATTTTCTTCATCCTGATAGTAAATCGTACAATTCACAAACTGCGCAGTCACTGCGCCGTCCTCTCCGGTCACCTGTTTCATGAAGCCGGTGTCATTTTCCACCTTAGTCAGATAAGCTGCAGGAATCACATAGAAATCCTTCTCCGTAATGGCCGTCTTCGGAATCTTCAGACCCGAAGTCTCGTCGCGCAGCACCTCAAAGCTCAGATATCTCTCATTTGCGTAGCGCACCATGGAATTTACAAAAGAAAGCACGCCATAGGCCTGTCCGTCCCGATATTCCACAGTCACAGAAGGCCACACCGCCTCCCCGTCCTTATCAAACTGTATCTGTATGTAGGTGGTTCCCTGTGTTACCGTACCGTCCTCCGCAGTCCGCTGATTGGCCTGCATCTTATCCAGGATATAGCTTTCCATCTCTGCGTCCAGCGGAAATACCAGCTTCCAGTTTTCGTCCGTCACCAGCTTATAGGCCGGATCCCCGGAACTGACCAGTTCATTGGTCCGCAGATTCTGCCGCTGATATTTTGTCTCGTCAAACCAGTCCGCATTCAAATCATCGAGGCTGGCATCCTCATAGCCGTCTATATAATACTCCACCACTCCGGCCGTGGCCGCGTTGTACCGCGTGAACAGAGCGCTGTTGTCATCCGCAGCGCTGTCCAGCTTGTCAATCATATTCTGGTTGACAAGCTCCAGAATCGTGCTGTCTACATTCGTTTTAAAATTGTATACACTGTCAAATTCCATATCAGAAAAACTGCTCATATAAGTGCTGATCTGCGAACGAAGCTCTGCGTAATCCTCTTCACCCAAACTGATGTCTCCCGCGTTTTCCTGCAAAATATCCGCCATTTTGCCGCTCTCATCCAACGTATAAACCGTCGAGAGGACCGACACCTTCTCACTTTCCGACGCATAATAATTGATATAACCTGTCTTTTCCGTAGAATATACCTGCTCCGTCCGCAGGGCAATACCCGTATAGCGGTAATCCGTCGCAAGATTTCCCTCTATGACCTCATACCCGGAGATATGCGTCGAAGTAAAATACATATAAATACAGATAATCAGATAGATGGCAATAAACCCGAAGAAGACAACACCCACATTCAGGGTCCGCCCCATTCTGACTACCTTTTTTCTCTTTTTCCCGGTTTTTGCCACCAGTCAATTTCCTCCATACTTAACGAGAGGACGCCCTGAAAACAGGGCATCCTCTTATGTATTGTGCAGAAATAAAATCATTTAACTAACAGGAAATGATAACCTGCTCTTTCGCGAATTCAGGAAGCTGGTTCTCTTCAACGGAAATGCTCAGACAGAAGTTTACCTTGAACTGTTCGCTGATGGCGTTCAGCTGAGTCAGCGCGTCTGTCAGATCCTCTCCCTCCAGATGGGCGATTTTCAGAAAGCTGTCCAGATACATCTGCTCCAGGTCGTAATCCTGTGAAATAATACCACAGATAAAACCGATGAACTCATCACAGTTCTTAAGCGGATAATCAGCTACATTGATAAGACGAACCTTGTTGTCAAGCTCATGCATATGCTTGGTATTCTTATCCAGGTATACGATGTTGCCTGACGCTGTCTTAATCTGGTTGTTTACTCTGTCCAGCAAATGCTTTGTCTTTCCGTCTCCCTTACTTCCTACAATTAACTGCACCATAGCCGTGTCCTCCTTGGTTTTCCCATTTTTCTTTTAAAGGCTGTTCGATCCTTTTTTAGATAATAACAGTATAGTCGATCTGCCCTAAAAACACAACTATTATTTACTTTTTTTCCGACTAATTATACAATCTAGTTATATAATTCTCTCCATTCCATATCGCCACGGTCCAGAGCCTTGATCAGAAGCTCCGCGGTAGCCAGATTGGTAGCCAGCGGAATGTTATACATATCGCAGAGCTTTACCACGTTATTCACATCCGGCTCATGCTGCTTGGGATTCAGCGGATCCCGCAGAAAGATCACCAAATCCATCTGGTTATGCTCAATCTGTGCCGCGAGCTGCTGCTGTCCGCCCAGATGGCCCGCCAGATACCGGTGTACATTCAGATTCGTAACCTCCACAATCAGTCTGCCGGTGGTACCCGTCGCATAGAGTTCATGCTTACTGAGAATTCCTCTGTATGCAATACAGAAATTCTGCATCAGTTTTTTCTTTGCATCATGTGCGATTAATCCAATGTTCATAGGAACACCCCCAAAGTTAGTATTTTTTCGGCTGCAAACCGACATTTAACACAAATCCTATGGCCATAAACAGCGTCAAAAGCGACGTCAGTCCATAGCTCACAAAGGGCAGCGGGATTCCCGTATTCGGAAAAATCCCCGTTGCGACGCAGATGTTGACAAAACTCTGAAACCCGATATAGCCAGCCACTCCGCAACAGATCAGCGTACCCGAAAAATCTCGCGATTTCTTACCAATCCAGATACATTCTATCACAATTAACGCCAATAGTAAAATAATTGTTGCACAGCCGATAAATCCAAGCTCCTCCCCGGCCACCGCAAAGATAAAATCCGTCTGGGGCTCAGCAATGAAACTGCCGTTCTTTACGGAAGAAACCAGATTATTGTTCAGCCCCTTCCCCACCAGCTGGCCGGAACCGATGGCCATGATGGAATTCTGCTGCTGATAGGCGTTATCCGCGTACTGGGTCGGATTCAGCCAGGCCATAATTCGAAGCCAGGCGTAATGGTCGAGAAGCTTCTGATTCGGCTGCATAATCAGGCTGATGAAAATCACCGCTGCCGGGATTCCCACCGCCAGCGCTCCGCCGATGAGCTTGTAGCTTAAGCCCGAGATAAAAAGCAGGATAGCAAAGGTCATGCAGATGGAAATGGTCGTGGACAGATCCGGCTGGCTCTTAATCAGAGCCGCGGGCACCGCAAAGAGCGCTGCCATCAATCCCAGCACCTTCCAGGTATTCAGATTTTCTCTGTACTTTTCCAGCATTTTCGCGAAAAACAGAATCAGTAAAAGCTTGGACAGCTCTGAGGGCTGAAAACGGAAACCGCCTATCTTCAGCCACCGAACCGCTCCATTGGCGTCATCGCCCAAGGGCGTCTTTACCAAAAGTAAAAGCACCAGGTTAAAGGCATATATCAGCCAGTAAAACTTCAAAACCCAGGTGTAATCAATCAATGAGACTACAATCATGGCCACGGTTCCCAGAAATAGTCCCAGAATCTGCTGACTCTGTACGGATTTTTCCGCGCTTCCGATAACCAGGATTCCGATAATACTGATAGCATACACATAACACACAAGTCTGAATCTGTAATCCCTCAATCGATACTGTTTTAACATAATACTCCTCTTATACCCGAGATTATCCCTACCGCAGCTGATCCTTGTGCTTCAGATCCTTAATCGGAATATTGGCGCACAGGGCCGGCACATGGCCGTTCTGCCCGTCGGATTCGGTCTGGGTAATCTGGATGTCCAGATTTTCACAGTCGATCTCCATATATTTTGAGATAACCTTGATAATATCGTTCTTAATCAGTTCCATTACTTCAGGGGAACAGTTTGCCCGGTCAGAGATCAAAAGCAGCTTGAGTCTGTCTTTGGCCACGTCTCCTGAACTCTTTTTCCGGAAAAAATCCATCAATGCCATTTTCCTTCTCCCCCTTTACTTATTTAAACAGCTTGGACAGCTTTGCGAAGAATCCGTTGTTTACATCCAGATTCATAAGCGGCACATCCTCACCCATGATACGCTTACAGATGTTCATATAAGCGGTTCCGGCCAGAGAAGAATCGCCGGCCAGCGGCTCGCCCTGGTTGGTAGCCACTACGATGCTCTCGTCGTCCGGTACGGCTCCGATGAGATCGATGGCCAGGATATCAATAACGTCCTCAATGGACATCATATCGCCGCGCTTTACCATATCCATGCGCAGACGATTCACGATCAGATTGATCTTGTGGATGTCATTGGCTTCCAGAAGACCGATGATGCGGTCCGCGTCGCGGATAGCGGAGACCTCCGGCGTAGTCACGATAAGCGCCCGGTCCGCCGCGGCGATGGCATTCTTGAAGCCCTGCTCAATACCTGCGGGGCAGTCCAGCAGTATGTAGTCAAACTCAGGCTTAAGCTCCTCGATAAGCTTCTTCATCTGTTCCGGATTCACTGCCGTCTTATCCCGTGTCTGCGCAGAAGGAAGCAGGCAGAGATTGTTATACCGCTTATCCTTAATGAGTGCCTGCTTCATACGGCAGTTACCCTCTACCACGTCTACCAGATTGTATACAATCCGGTTTTCCAGTCCCATAACCACATCCAGATTCCGCAGTCCGATATCTGTATCGATCATTACCACACTTTTACCCAGCTTCGCAAGTCCCGTTCCAATATTCGCGGTGGATGTGGTTTTACCCACGCCGCCTTTCCCGGATGTAATTACAATTACTTCACTCATACCTTTTTCCTCCAAGCTTTTATAATTTAATATCATTTAATACATCTTTTGTAATGGGTTCTATATAAATGTTCCCATCTTCCACAAAGGCAATCTTCGGCGTGTCATCTGCTTTCTTCTTCCGTACCGCCGCGCCGTCGGAGCTGCGGGCTATCACATCGCCAATCCGAATCTGCATGGGATCCATGGAAAGAGCCGCCACAAAGGCTGCTTCATTACCGGCTGCACCCACAAACACATTGCCCTTCAGAGTTCCGAGTACGATTACATTTCCCTTGGATACCACCCGGGCTCCCGGATTGACGTCTCCCAGAATAATGATGCTGGTTTCTGATTCCAGTACCTGGCCGGAACGTAAGGTTCCTTTATAGAAACGCCCATCCTGCAGATTGGTCAGGTCATGCTCCGACGGGCTTGCAGCTGCCCCTGCCACCTGATCCACCGCCTGCTTCATATGCTGCTCGGTCACCTGATTTTCATCCACCAGGCAGACCACCTGAATCTGGCAACTCTTTCCTATGACATCCGCCAGTTCCTGTTCCTCCGCTATACTTAAAGTTCTTCCCTGAAAGCACAGGGCCATCTGGGCGTTTCCAA
>NZ_JBOKYU010000024.1:0-36506 GCF_051972735.1 Laedolimicola sp.
GTATATGACAAGCCGATGATCTATTACCCGCTGTCCACGCTGATGCTGGCAGGCATCCGCGAGGTGCTGATTATCTCCACACCCCGGGATCTGCCCATTTTCGAGGATCTTCTGGGAGACGGTTCCCAGCTGGGCATGAAGATGAGTTATGCCGTACAGGAGAGCCCCAGAGGACTGGCTGACGCGTTTATTATCGGTGAGAAATTCATCGGCGACGACCGTGTAGCCCTGGTTCTGGGAGACAATATCTTCTATGGACAGAGCTTCTCCAGAGTTCTGAAGAACGCGGCGGAGCGCGAGACCGGCGCTACCATCTTCGGTTATTATGTAAAGGATCCCCGGGAGTACGGTGTGGTAGAATTTGACGAGCAGGGCAAGGCTCTTTCCATCGAGGAGAAGCCGCAGAACCCCAAGTCCAACTACGCGGTTCCGGGCCTGTATTTCTACGACAACGACGTGGTAGAGATTGCCAAGAATGTAAAGCCGTCCGCGCGCGGTGAGATCGAGATCACCAGTATCAACAACGAGTATCTGCGCCGTGGAACTCTGCAGGTAGAGACTCTGGGACGCGGCTTCGCATGGCTGGATACCGGCAATCACGATGCCCTTTTGGACGCGGCGGATTTCGTAGCAGCCTTCCAGAAGCGCCAGGGCATGTACATCTCCTGTATTGAGGAGATCGCGTACCGCCGCGGCTTTATCGACAAGGAACAGCTGGTGAAGCTGGCACAGCCGCTTCTGAAGACAGCATACGGCCAGTATCTGATCGATGTGGCCAACGGATTATAAATTTTTCAAATAGCTTACAAGGGAGACAATGAAAAATGGGAAAGATTACAGTTGAGACCTGCCCGATCGAAGGTCTGAAGGTGATTACTCCGACCGTATTCGGCGACGAGCGCGGTTATTTCATGGAGACATACAACTACAACGATTACAGGGAAGCAGGCATTGATATGCCCTTTGTACAGGACAACCAGTCCGCGTCCAAGAAGGGCGTACTGCGCGGCCTGCATTTCCAGATTAACCATCCCCAGGATAAGATCGTGCGCGTGGTAAGCGGCGAAGTGTTCGACGTGGCCGTAGACCTGCGTGAGGGATCCGCCACCTACGGACAGTGGTACGGCGTACTGCTTTCCGCGGAAAATAAAAAGCAGTTCTTCATCCCGAAGAATTTCGCCCACGGCTTCCTGGTGCTGTCCGATTACGCGGAGTTCGCGTACAAGTGCACCGATTTCTATCATCCGAATGATGAGGGCGGTCTGCTGTGGAGCGACCCGGATATCGGCGTGGAGTGGCCGATCCCGGAGGGAATGGAGCTGACAATTTCTGAGAAGGATCAGAAATGGGGTGGAATTAAGGAGTTGAAGAAATAAGATGAGTGAGAGTGTACAGCTGACAGCAGAGGTATTTATTGATACAGGTAAGGATTTCCGTCCGGAGGATTCCCTGACAGTGCCTTATACCTGTGCCCTGGGTGAGACCGTAACTCTGGACTTTGACCTGACAGGCTTTGAGCACACCTGCGGCTTCCGGTTTGACCCGCTGCTGGAGGACAGCAGCATGGTGAAGCTGGAGGGCCTGGTCCTGACCTATGAGGATGACGAGACCAGACAGATTGAGATGGAGCGGATCAAGACCAACAGTGATGTGGATTTTGATCCCATCTTCGTCTATCTGCATAACGACCCGAAGTTTTTTGTGGACGAGGCTCTGTGCCTGAAGCTGAAAGCGGCGAAGGTTACCTTCCGTGTACTGGAGCTGGGCAATGACAAGAAGGAATACTGGCAGGAGATCAAGAAGCACAGTGTTTCCGAGAAGGAGAAGGCGCAGCTTCTGGGCAAACTGGATATCGCCATGAAGGAAAATCATGCCCTGGAGAAAGAAAATAAGCGGCTGAAGGTGGAGGCTGAGGATATCTATTCCTCCGGCATCTGGAAGCTGCAGCATGACGCTCAGGGTCCCATGAAGGTGATTTTCGGCAAGGGCAATATCCTGACCTTCCTGGCGGCTGTCTATCTGGCTCTCTGCAGTGAGCTGTTCATCTTTAATAACGCTTATTATTCCACACCGCGGCCCAACGACCAGGTGCTGTGCTTCAGCTTTTTCCGCTTCGGCATGGTATTCTTAGGAGCCTTTGTGCTGATTGCCGTGATCAACCGCGTGATTCAGAAAGGATACCGCCGTGAGCTTGATTAGTGTCTTTGTCAAATACAGAGCCCTCATTAACCAGCTGGTCCAGAGGGATATCAAAACCAAATACCGGCGCTCTGTGCTGGGACTTCTTTGGACGGTGCTGAATCCTCTTCTGATGATGACAGTACTGTCTATTGTATTTTCCTACTTTTTCTCCCGTTACGGAGATGTGGAGAATTTCCCGGTATATTTGTTGTGTGGTCAGGTCATCTTCAACTTCTTTAATGAATCGACCAGTATCGCTATGGGCTCCATCGTCCATAGCGGCGAACTGATTAAAAAGGTGTATGTGCCGAAGTATCTGTTTCCGATTACCAAGGTTATGTCCAGCGGCGTCAACCTGCTGTCTTCCATGATTGCGCTGGTAATTGTGATGGTGGCTACACGCTCCCGTGTGACGCCGACGGTGCTTCTGGCGGTATTTCCACTTTTGTATGTACTTTTGTTTTCCACAGGCGTGAGTCTGTTTTTATCTGCGGCTGCAGTAAGCTTCCGTGATTTAATGCATTTGTACAGTGTCGTGACCACAGCATGGATGTATCTGACTCCGGTCATTTACCCCATGTCTATCCTGGACGGCGCGCCCAAGTGGGCAGTCTTTATCATCAATGCCAATCCTTTGACTGCGTTTATCAAGATTTTCCGCGCAGTGGTGCTGGATGGTGTGACAGCGCCCTGGATTCTCCATGTGCAGAGTATCGTATGGTGCGTGATTGCGCTGGTGATTGGTTCCCTGGTATTTAAGAAATCCCAGGATAAGTTTATTCTGAAGATATAGGAGAGCAGCATGAAGTTAGAAAATGCCATAGAAGTAAATAATGTATCCATGTGCTTCAACCTCTCCAGAGAAAAGGTGGACAGTATCAAGGAATACGTGATCAAGATGCTGAAGCGCCAGCTCTTTTACGAGGAGTTCTGGGCGCTGAAAGATGTGAGCTTCGAGATTCGAAAGGGCGATTCCGTGGGTCTCATCGGCATGAACGGCTCGGGAAAGAGTACTATGCTGAAGATCATCGCGGGCGTTTTAAAGCCCACCAAGGGTACGGTGGAGACCACCGGAACCATCGCCCCCATGATTGAGCTGGGAGCAGGCTTTGACCACGATCTGACCGCCCGGGAGAATATCTTCCTGAACGGCGCGCTCATCGGCTATTCCCAGGAGATGCTGGAGGAGCGGTTCGACGATATTATCTCGTTCGCGGGGCTGGAGCGCTTCGTGGATGTGCCCATCAAGAATTTTTCATCCGGTATGCTGGCCCGCCTTGGATTTTCCATCGCGACCATCGTAGACGCGGACATTCTGATCATCGACGAGATTCTGTCTGTCGGCGATTATCAGTTCCAGAATAAATGTAAAAAGCGTATCCGGGAAATGATGGATCGCAATACCACGGTTCTTTTTGTGTCCCACAGTATCGAGCAGGTCAAAGAAATTTGCAATAAAGCCATCTGGATTGACCGGGGACACGTGCGGATGATTGGCGAGGCGGAGGAAGTCTGCGACGCCTATGAGGATCCGAACGCGAAGGAGTAAATAACGAGGAAAGTTATGGAGCAGAATATGGATCAGGAACAAATGGATTATAAAAAACTTTACGAGGCAGAACGGGAAAAGACCGAGGTCCTGGTGAGTAAAATCGAGGAGTCCGAAAAGGAGATTGAGGAGCTGAATTTCAAGCTGGACCGTATCAAGGGCAGCTTTGCCTGGAAACTGGCGATTCCCCTCCGGAAGGGTCTTCATTTCTATGAGAAAACCAGAGATCGTCTGACACGCTATGGTTCTATTCCGGGCATTATGCGAAAGGTTCGCAGTAAGCTTCAGGAGCGAAAGAATATGAAGCGCCACGGCACTGCCAGCTTTCCGAGTCCGGAGGAAGCGAAGGCCCAGCGTGAGACCGTATTTCCCAGGATGATTAAGTTCAGTATTCTGACGCCTCTTTACAATACGCCGGAGAAGTTCCTGACAGAGCTTCTGGACTGCGTACAGGCTCAGACTTACCAGAACTGGGAGCTGTGCCTGGCGGACGGCAGCGACAGCGAGCATGTCTACGTGGGTGAGATCTGCAAGAGATATGCGGAGAAGGATCCGCGTATCAAATATCAGGTGCTGGAGCACAACGAGGGGATCTCCGGCAACACCAACGAGTGCCTGAAAATGGCCACCGGCGAGTATATCGCCCTGCTGGACCACGATGATATTCTGCATCCGGCGGTGCTTTTCGAATACGCAAAGGTCATCAATGAGAAAAATGCAGATTATATCTACTGCGATGAGATCACCTTTGAGGGCGACAGCATTGACCACATGATCGTGCTGCACTTCAAGCCGGATTTCGCCATCGACAATCTGCGCGGCAATAACTACATCTGTCATTTTTCTGCCTTTTCCAGACATCTGCTGGACGAGACAGGCGTCTTCCGGAGCCAGTATGACGGAAGCCAGGATCACGATATGATCCTGCGGCTGACCGGCAAAGCGAAGCTGGTGTACCATGTGCCGAAGGCCCTTTACTACTGGCGCTCCCATAAGGCCAGTGTGGCACAGGATATCAACGCCAAGACCTATGCGGTGGACGCGGCCAAGCGTGCGGTTCACGATCACATCATGGATGTATACGGTATGGACGTAAAGGTGGAGAGCACCCGGGCGTTCCCGACGATTTTCCGGATCCGCTATCCGCTGCTGGAGCGTCCCCTGATCTCCATCGTGATTCCGAATAAGGATCATATGGAGGATCTGTCCCGCTGCGTGGAGTCCATCGTTAATAAGTCCACCTATGAGAATTATGAGATTGTCATTGTGGAGAATAACAGCGAGACAAAAGAGATCTTTGATTACTATAAAGCCCTGGAGCACAATCCGAAGATCCGGATCGTCAAATATGAGGGCGAATTTAATTATGCCAAAATCAACAATTTCGGCGTAAGCTTTACCAACGGCAAGTACGTGCTGCTCCTGAACAACGACATGAAGGTTATCACCAGAGACTGGATGGAGGAGCTTCTGATGTACGCCCAGCGGCCCGACGTGGCTGCGGTGGGCGGCAAGCTGTACTATGCGGACAACACCATTCAGCATGCGGGCATCGTTATCGGCCTTGGCGCTCACCGGGCGGCAGGCCACACCCATTATAAGGATGACAAGATGCATCTGGGCTATATGGGACGTCTGTGCTACGCCCAGGATGTGACGGCTGTGACCGGCGCGTGCCTTCTGGTCAGCCGCGCCCAGTACGACGAGGTGGGCGGCCTGGACGAGGAGTTCCGGGTAGCCTTCAACGATGTGGACTTCTGTCTGAAGCTGCGCCACGCGGGATATCTGAATGTGTTTACGCCTTTTGCGGAGCTGTATCACTATGAATCCAAGACCCGTGGTATGGAAGAGGGCGAGAAGCAGAAGCGCTTCCAGCAGGAGGTAGACATGTTCCGCCGGAAGTGGAAGGCGGATCTGGATGCGGGTGATCCCTATTTTAACCCGAATTTCTCACTGGATTATTCGGATTATACGATTAAATAACTGGTTTTATTAGGAGAACATTTTGAGCAAAAAGCAGATCACACAGAACAGCATAGCGGTGCTTGCAGCCTTCCTGGCTGTGTGCGGGATCAATTTCCTGTATCAGATCCGGGGCACGAGTACCATGCTGTCCAACAGTGTGACAGCGATGCTGATGTTCGGTGCGTTTACTTATGTGGGCGTGCAGTTCCTGAAAAAAGCGGTAAATGCCAGACTTTTGGTTTATGGCGCGGCGGGCGGTATGATGTTCGCGGCGTTTGCCGCCTGGGGGTTTTCGCTGAATTATACGGATACGATCTGGAATCCGCAGGTGTTTCCGGCCTTTGCAGCCTTAAGTCCGTTTTTTACCATCTGTGTGAGCGCAGGGCTGCGGGTATTGGCAGGCGTGTCAGAAAAGAAAGCGTCTGTTAAAACAGGAACAGAAGGAATACAACAAAAAAACGGAGCAATGGAAGCAGAGGAAACGGACGGATTGACGGGTGTGCATATGAGCGAGGCGGACGGTCCGATAGCCTACTTTATCGCCTACAGCTTCCCGGTACGGAAGTTTTACTGGTTCTGCTTTGCCGTACTCTTTTTATCCTGGATTCCGGTGCTTCTGGCCTCCTGGCCGGGAATTTTCTCCTATGACTGCGGCTGGCAGCTGGCGGCGGTGGCCGATCACGCATGGACTGCCCATCACCCGATACTCCATACAGCCATGCTGTGGCTGACGAGACAGCTCGGAAGGGCGCTCACCGGCTCCAATCAGGCCGGAGCGTTTATCTATTCCCTGCTTCAGATGGTTATCCTGTCTGCGTTATACGCGGACGTCTGCCTCTACCTGCGGCAGAAAAAAGCGCCGAAATGGCTGTGGGTCGGCGCGCTTGTATTTCTGGGTTTTCATCCGGTCAACAGCCTGATGGCTCTGTGCGCCACTAAGGATTCGATTTTTACCGCAGTCTTCGCGGTGTTTGTGGTACAGCTTTTACGCATGGCAGAGTACCCGGAGATATTTTTTGCGTCCGGGCGCAGACAGATTCTTTTCTGTGTCAATGTATTTTTCCTGTATGCCTTCCGCAATAACGGTCTGCATACGTTTCTGTTCTGCATCCCTTTTCTTCTGTGGGCATTCCGCAGATACTGGAAGAAAATGCTGCTGCTCTGCGTGATTTGCTTAGGGCTATACGGGATCTATACCGGCCCGGTCTACAGCGCCCTCGGCATTCAGCCGGGAGACGCCCGGGAGATGTGCAGCGTCCTGATGCAGTCCGCCGCCCGTGTATATAATCTGGATTACCAGGGGCTGACGCAAGAACAGAAAGAAGGAATCCTTGCCATGATTGACGAGGAGGGCCTGAATACCTATATGTCCCGGTTCGCTGATCCGGTGAAGGCTTATTTTCACGGAAGTGAATTCGCTGAGAATCCCACGCCTTTCTTAAAGACCTGGGTCAGTGTGGGAATGACCCATAAGAAAATGTATATCGACTCATTCCTGGCGGGAACCTTCGGATACTGGTATCCGGGCAATTCCATCGAGGAGACGGATAAGGGCAAAGATTACTTTGAATATGACTGCAAGGAATTCCGGGCGGACGTGGATGTGACCATGGAATCCAAAATCCCGGTGCTTTCAGAATTTTATAGAAAAATCGGAAATGAAGCCTCTTTCCAGAAGGCTCCGGTTATCGCGGCCACCTTTAATCTGGGGTTTTACACCTGGTTATGGCTGTTTACCATACTGGTGCTTCTGTATGCGCGGCAGTGGAAGCAGCTGATTGTGATGGCGCCCTTTACCGGCTATTTCCTGACGAACCTTCTGGGTCCTGTGGTGAAAATGCGGTATCACTACCCGTTTATCGCCTGCATGCCGCTGATGCTGTATCTGCTGTGGCGTGTATACAAAGAGAAAAAGAGTCAGGCAGAAACAGATTTTTAAAGACGGAGGACACGTCATATGGATAAAGTAGCGGTACTGATTCCCTGCTACAACGAGAGCAAAACAGTAAAAAAGGTGGTAGAGGATTTCCGAAAATCCCTGCCGGAGGCGGCGATCTATGTCTACGACAACAATTCCACCGACGGGACCGGCGAGCTTGCCAAAGAGGCCGGCGCCATTGTGCGCCATGAATACCAGCAGGGCAAGGGCAACGTCATACGCCGGATGTTCCGGGAGATTGACGCGGAAGTGTATGTGATGGTGGACGGCGACGACACCTACCCGGCGGAAGCAGCTCCGGAGATGGTACGAAAAGTAGTGGAGGAGCAGTCCGATATGGTGGTGGGAGACCGGCTTTCATCCACTTATTACACAGAAAATAAGCGGCCCTTCCATAATTTCGGCAATTCCTTTGTAAAGAACTGCATTAACCGCTTCTTCGATACGAACATTCAGGACATTATGACCGGCTACCGGGCCTTTAATTATCAGTTTGTGAAGACCTTCCCGGTATTGTCTCACGGTTTTGAGATTGAGACCGAGATGAGCATCCATGCGGCGGATAAGCATATGCAGGTGGATCATGTGATCATCGACTACCGGGACCGCCCGGAGGGCAGCGTATCTAAGCTGAATACCTTTTCCGACGGCTTCAAGGTACTGACCCGGATCCTGAATCTTTATAAGAATTATAAGCCCCTGGGCTTTTTCTCTCTGTTGGCGGGTATCCTGACCGTGCTGGGCGTGGTATTCCTGATTCCGATTCTGACCGAATACTGGAAGACCGGACTGGTGCCCCGCTTCCCAACCCTGATTGTCTGCGGCTTCGTGCTGATTGCGGCGCTCCAGTCGCTTTTTGCGGGACTGGTGCTGCAGAGCATGGAGCAGAAGAACAAGCAGGATTTTGAGATGCAGCTTATCGCGGCCCATGAGACCTATAAAAGTCTGCAGAAGGAAGCAAAGGAGCAGGAAGTATGAAGCAGGCAGTGAAAAGAACAGGCGCAGCCGCGGCGGCGTCTGTTCTTCTTGCGTTTATCTGTGGTTTGGCGGTGTATCAGACCATGGGTTTTGTGTACGCCATTGCCGACGACGTGATTATGCGGGATATTGCGTCCGGAGCCTTTACCGGGACGCCGGACGGTCATCTGTTTTTTGTGCAGTACGCGCTGGGACGGACGATAAGTAGCCTGTACCGGATAAACAGCAGGGCAGACTGGTACGGCTTTTTTATGGCGGGCGCTGTATTCTTAAGCCTGGCAGCGATTCTTTACCGGGGTCTGGCAGCAAAAAAAAGCTGGAAATGGAAAGGTGTGTACTGCGTGGGCGCAGTCGGCGTGACGCTTACGGCCCTGCTTTCTCATGCGGCGCAGTTTGAGTGGACCATCAGCGCAGCGGCATTGGGCGCGGCGGCTTTGTTCCTTTATGTGTCCGCGGGGCGGCGAAAAACCGGTCTGGCCGACGGCGTATGGATCTGGATGCTTCTGATACTGACCTATGGGATCCGTTCAGACGTGTTCTTTATGGTACTGCCCGGTTTTGGTCTGGCTTTTCTGTGGAAAGCGTTTCAGAAAAATGAGAATGGAAATAAATGGAAAATAAATTTCCGGGAACTGCTGCTTCCGGTTCTGGTGTTTTTCGCCGTCGGTCTGCTGTTCCTGGTGGAGAAGAAGGCTTACAGCGGTCCCGAATGGGCGGAATTTCAGCGGTTCCAGAATGCGCGCTCGGAGGTTTATGATTATTACGGAGTGCCGGCTTATGAGGCGGATCCGGAATTCTTTGATGGACTTGGGATCAGCAGCGAGGAGGTACGGGCCCTGCGTCACTACGCCCTCTATCTGGTAGACGGCATGGATGCGCAGATGATGGAGAAGTTAAGCGTCGAAGCGCGGCGGCAGACAGACGGAGAGCCTGGCACAATGGCGAAAATAAAAGCGGCGGTAAAGCTGGCCGCGGAACAGTTCTTTTCTCCGGAATATCGGAACGTCAGCCTGTCGATGGCGGTATTTTTCCTGCTGGCCGTGATATTGCTATGGAAACGGGAAAAACGGCTGTATCCTCTGCTCCTGTTGTACCTGTGCGCTCAGGGCCTGTTGTGGCTGGCTCTGGGATACGCGGGACGGCTGCCGGAGCGGGTGGCATTTTCCCTGCATCTGGTGATGCTGGGGGGTTTTGGTGGTCTGTTTACGAGTCTTTGCGAAAAAGAGGAGGATCAGTGCCCGTGGCTTCGCCCGGTGGCCGGAATTCTCTGTATTCTGTCAGTCCTTACCGTGCTTTTGCAGTGGCAAAGCTCCACAGTCAGCAACCGGGAGAAGCTGGCCCTGGACAGCAGCTTTCAGACCTTTAAGAATGCATGTAAGGAAGAAACGGAAAAGCTCTATTTTATCGAAACCTATATGGCGGAGCCGGTGGGCGGCGCCCGGGTCGTGACCAATGGCAATTTCGCCCTGAACCGCTGTCTGACCTTTGGCGACTGGTATACGGATTCCCCGCTGGATCAGGAGCGTTTCATGGCGCTTGGCGTGAAATCAGTGGAGCAGACCCTGTTTACCGATGAAAACGCGTACCTGGTGGCGCGCGATGTGGAGGATCCGGGCTTTCTGGCTTCCTGGCTTGCCTGGAAGAAGCCGGGGGCAGAGCTTACACTCACCGAAAATCGTGAGATAGACGGAAGAATGTACTATTTTTATCAGATACAGGAGTGAAACAGATGGACATAAGGACGAAAGGAGAAATGAACAGAGGATGGCGCGTCTTCGGCGCGATGCTGGCGGCATGTTTACTGACAGGCTGCTGGTTTCTCTTTGTATACAAAACCGTTCCCTTTATCTATGACATCAACGATGATGTGGCCATGCGGAATGTGGCGGCGGGCGTCATTACCGGCTCGCCGGACGCCCATCTTCTGCATATCAAATATCTGCTGGGCCTGGTGATAAGCGGTCTCTATCAGTGCTTTCCGGGGCTGGACTGGTACGGACTGACCATGATTGGCGTAGTGCTGCTGTCCTTTGCCCTCTGCCTGTACCGCGGTCTGGTATCTGAAAAAGGAATTTTCTGGAAAATCATATATGCAGGCATAGCATTGCTCCTGATGACAGCCCTGGGAACCCAGCATGTATCGGCGTTTCAGTGGACGACGGCGGCGGGCATTGCGGGCGCGGCGGGCATTTTCCTGTTTTACACGGCAGGGGAAGGCCCGGACTGGCAGATCCGGATGGAAGAAGGAATCGCGGTATTTCTGGTTCTGGTATCGCTCCTGATTCGTGACGACGTCTTTTTCATTACCGTTCCGGCAGCAGCCCTGTGTTTTTTGTGGAAATATGCCGCAAAAGGACAATGGAAATGTGGAAAAGTCACATTTCCGTTCCGCCTGAAGCACCTGTTTGTGCCGGCGGCGCTGGCAGTGGGCGTCCTGGTGATTCTGGCAGTGGAGGCCTTTGCCTACCGTTCCCCGGAATGGAGGACCTTCCGGAAGTATAATACAGACCGGGAAGCCATCATGGATTATTATGGGCTTCAGAATTACGAGACCGACCCGGCCATTTACGACGGGCTGGGTATTACGCCCGAGGAAGCGGAGAATTTACAACGCTATTCCCTGTATCTGGCGGACAATTTGTACCCGGAGAAAATGGCGGCGCTGGCCCGGCACGAGAAGGAGGCTTATACGGCTTCCAATCCGCTGAAGGAGCGTCTCTGTACAGCCTTTACGGAAATTTATGAGCATTTTACGAAGGATACCTATCATCCGGCCAATCTGATTGCCATCGCGGTCATTGCCCTGGGGCTTGCGCTCTGCGCGGCACGCTCCCGGCGAAGCCTGGGGCTGGGTTTAAGCTTTCTGGTGCTCTGGTTCGGTTACTGGGGCTATCTGGGCTACCGGGACCGTCTGCTGGAGCGTGTGGGCTTTGTGCTGTATTTTATGGCAATCTTCTTGTTCCTGGGAATCTGGTATCGGATTCAGGTACTGGGGGAGAACGACGACGGAACGGAGCGGCAGACAGACAGCGTGGGAAAAATCTGCCCCGGCAGCATCGTACTGACCTTCGGGATCTTTTGTGTCCTGACCCTGACGGCCGCGAACACCTGGCGGAGCGTGCAGTCTTACAATACAGGCCGTCGCGACTACAACCTGGAATTCCTGGATGTGAACCGCTACATGGCAGAGCATCCGGAAAATGTCTACTTTATGACGACCTTTTCCATTGAAACCTATACGGATAATTTTACCGTAAAGCGGGATTTCACCTTCAGTAACCTGCTTTCCGTGGGCGGCTGGCACACCTTCTCCCCGCTGGAAAACGCAAAGTGCGCGAAGCTTGGCATCACCGATCCGAAAAAGGATATTGTGACAAAGGATAATGTCTATGTGATTTCCCTGGAAAATATCAATCTGCGTTATATGGATCGATATTTTGAAAGTATTTACGGCGGGCAGTACCGGGGCAGAGTGCTGGCAGATACGCTGAATTACGGAGAGCAGAATTTTGAGGTGTATGATTTTACGGCGGAGGAGTGAGAAACGATGATTGGATTTAATGTAGCGCCCTTTACGGGAAAAGAATTTGATTATATCAGAGAGGCCATTTCCGCGGAGCATATCTGCGGTGACGGCATGTTTACGAAGAAATGCAGCGCCTGGATCGAGAAGAAGACTGGAACGGCAAAGGCTCTTCTGACCACTTCCTGCACCCATGCCACGGAGATGGCGGCATTGCTTCTTAATATTCAGCCGGGCGACGAGGTCATCATGCCGGCCTATACCTTTGTGTCCACAGCGGACGCGTTCGTGCTGCGGGGCGCAACGCCGGTCTTTGTGGATATCCGGCCTGATACCATGAACATGGATGAGAAGCTGATTGAGGCGGCAATCACAGAGAGGACGAAAGCCATCGTGCCGGTTCACTACGCGGGTGTGGCCTGTGAGATGGATACGATTATGGAGATAGCGAAAAAGCATCATCTGGCGGTTGTGGAGGACGCGGCCCAGGGCGTCTGCGCCTGGTATAAGGGACGGGCTCTGGGGACCATCGGTGATTACGGCTGCTACAGCTTCCATGAGACGAAGAACTTTTCCATGGGAGAGGGCGGTGCGCTGCTGATTCGGGATCCACAGCAGATTGAAAACGCGGAAATCCTGCGGGAGAAGGGAACTAACCGTTCCAAATTTTTCCGCGGACAGATTGATAAATATACCTGGGTGAACTATGGAAGCTCCTATCTGCCCAGCGATATGAACGCAGCCTATCTGTGGGCTCAGCTGGAAGCGGCAGATCGCATCAATGGGGACAGAATGAAAACCTGGGATTTATACTGGGAAATACTGGAAAGCCTGAAAGAAGCGGGAAGGATTGAGCTTCCCTTTATTCCGGAAGGCTGTGAGCACAACGCGCATATGTTCTGGATCAAGGCGGCAGATCTGGAAGAACGTACCCGGCTCATTGCCTTTTTGAAGGAGCAGGGAATCCAGACGGTATTCCACTATATTCCGCTGCACACGGCTCCTGCAGGCCAGAAATTTGGCCGTTTCCATGGGGAAGATCGATACACAACAAAGGAGAGCGAGCGGCTTCTGCGGCTTCCGTTGTACTATGGATTAAAGGAAGAACAGGTACGCTTCATAGCGGAAAAGGTAAAAGAATTCTATGGAAAATAAGAAAAAAATCGTCATAATCGGCGCCAACAGCTTCCAGAATCCGTTGATTTTGAAAGCAAAGGCCCTGGGCTATGAGACCCATGTATTCGCATGGCAGGACGGTTCCATCGGAGAGCGGACTGCTGATCACTTTTATCCCATCAGCATCGTGGAACGGGACGTTATCCTGGAAAAATGCAGGGAGATACAGCCCGACGCAGTGGCTTCCATCGGCTCCGATCTGGCCATGCTGACGGTCAACTATGTGGCCGGGAAGCTGGGGCTGCCCTGCAACAGCATGGAATGTACGGAGATCTCCACAAATAAATATGCCATGCGGAAGGCCTTTCGGGCAGCGGGCGTGCCGGTGCCGGGCTTTTACGAGGCGGACGCGGAGACAACAGCGGCGGATCTGAGCGGACTGAAGCTCCCGGTGATTGTAAAACCCACGGACCGTTCCGGCAGCAGGGGGATAACTAAGGTGGAAGAATGGGGACAACTGTCGGAAGCATTACAGGCTTCGGTGGATAACTCCTTCGAAAAGAAGGCCATTGTAGAAGAATACCTGACCGGTCCCGAATACAGCTGTGAATGCGTCAGCTGCCGGGGAAAGCATCATTTCCTGGCAGTCACAAAGAAGTACACCACAGGAGAGCCCCATTTCATCGAAACCGGCCACCTGGAGCCGGCACCCCTGACAGACGCTCAGAGAGAGGCCATTCAGAAGGCAGTCTTTGCGGGGCTCGACGCCCTGAAGGTGGAAAATGGCGCTTCCCACACAGAATTTAAGCTGGAGGGCGAGAGGGTCCGCATCATCGAAATCGGAGCCCGGATGGGCGGCGACTGCATCGGCTCGGATCTGGTGGAGCTGTCTACAGGCTATGATTTCGTACGGATGGTCATCGACGTGGCGGCGGGACGCGAGCCCTCCTTTGAGAAGGTGCGGGAACCGAAGACCGCGTACATCCATTTTATTTTCACGAAAAAGGATTTGGAACTGCTGGAGAAGTTAAAGAGAGAGATTCCGGAAAAGATACATTTTATCAGCGAGCTTACGGAGGTGCGTGAGGGCACCGTGACGGACAGCTCCACCCGGTTTGGCTATTTTATCCTGGCTTTTGAAAGCCTTACTGAAGCAAAGGAGTATGTAACCTTATGAAAAAGATTTCACCGAAATTAATTCTGGCGCTGCAGCTGGTGGTCATGCTTTACACCCTGTCCAGCGTGGCGGCGAAGATGGCCTCGGGCCAGTCGTTCTTAAGCCTGCCGTTTCTTATCTATTACGGCGTGGAAATCCTGATTCTGGGATTCTATGCCATCGCATGGCAGCAGATCATCAAGCGCTGCGATCTGTCCGTGGCCTATGCCAACCGTTCCATGGCGATTCTGTGGTCGCTGGTCTGGACTGTGATCTTCTTTCACGAGTCCCTGACGGTCAAAAATATCATAGGAGTGCTCATTGTTTTCGCAGGAACAATGATTGTGAACAGCGATGGTGAATAAATATATGCTTCTTCTGGTGGCGTCGGTCATTGTGGCGTCCCTGTCCCAGATTTTACTGAAAAAGAGCGCGTCCAAAACCTATACGTCGGTCATAAGGGAATACCTGAATGCCTATGTGATCATAGGCTATGGCATGATGGTGCTCTCCACGCTTCTGACCGTAGGCGGCTATGCCGGTCTGGAGTACAAGAATGGCGCGGTCATTGAATCGCTGGGCTTCGTTCTTGTGATGATTTTAAGCCGCCTGGTCTTCGGCGAGAAGATCACGAAAAAGAAGCTTCTCGGAAATGTGCTGATTCTTCTGGGGATCTTCGTATTTTACAGTTAAAACATCGGTTTATCGCAGCTGCTGTCCGCAGTCACAACCTGACGGATGGTGTACTGGGGCGCGTTGTTGATGCTGATATAGATACGGCCAATGTATTCGCCGATCATACCCAGCATAATCAGAATCAGTCCGCCCAGGAAAAAAATGGAAGCGATAATGGAGCTCCAGCCCATCTCAATGGAGCTGTCTACCAGCTTGCGGATAACCACATAGATTCCGTACAGAAAACCGATGCAGGCGCAGGCCGAGCCACAGAAGGTGGCGATTCGTAAGGGCTTTACGGAAAATGCGGTAAAGCCGTTGAACCACAGGGCCAGGAGCTTGCTGAAGGTATAGCCGGATTCGCCCACCATGCGTTCGTGATGGGTCACGGGGACATTGGCGATGTTCCGGGTGGCACGGAAAATCAGGCCTTCGATATAGGGATAGGCATTTTCATAGCGGAGAATCTCATCGGCGATAAAGCGGCGCATGATGAAATAGCTGGTGACCCGGAGCCCCTTTGGCTTACCAATCAGGCTTTCGGTCATACGCTCGTTCATCCAGGTGCCGAAATTGCGGAAGCCGCTGTGCATTTTGTGGGCGTAGGAGGCGTAGACCACGTCCCAGCCTTCCTTCATCTTGTCTACCAGAGTGAACAGCTCGCAGGCGGGCGTCTGGCCGTCGTCGTCCAGAGAAATGATGAGATCCCCGGTACAGTGCCGGTAACCGGCCATCAGGGCTGCGTGCTGGCCGAAGTTTTTGGCCAGATCAATGCCGGTGATATGGGAATCCGCAAGGGCAAGGGCGCGGATGCGCGGCCAGACCCGATCCGGGGAACAGTCGTTGACCAGAATGATTTCGTAATCATATTCCGGGCGCTGCTTCAGGGTTTCGCGGATTTCATTTACTACAATTTCAATTGTGGTTTCTGAGCCGTAGCAGGGAATCACAAAGGATAATTTTTCCATGTAAAATACTTCCTGTTCTCTTAAAATTTGACTGAGTTCAGTATAGCGTCTGCGGGAAGTCTTGTCAATCGGAGGCGAAGACGGTATACTGGTGCAGGTAACAGGAAAAAGACAGAGGAATTACGAATGAAAGATAAATTAAAGTGGCTGGCGGCATTTGCCATGCCGGCTTTCGGGTATCTGATGTTTGAAACCACAACGGGGAATCTGCTGCATATCAGTTTTCCCAGAGCGGTTATCAATCTGCTTTTCTATTATTTCCTATACATACTGGTGTATCTGGCGGTGAACCGGTTTCGGGCAGCGGCTGCAGGAACGACGGTAGTATTGTATATTCTGGCGGCGGCAGATTATTATGTGCTGCAGTTTAAAGGGGCGCCTCTTCTTCTGCCGCAGGATCTGACAGCCTGGAGGACGGCGGCTGCAGTGGTATCCAATTATCACATCACGTTCGCAAAATCAGTGGCCTGCGGCGCAGTGCTTCTTATTTTGATGCTTCTGCTGATCTGGCGGCTGCGCATGGAAAAGCTGACCTGGAAAAAGCGCGGAATCGCGGCGGGCTGTTATGTGCTCTGTCTCACAGCCTGGCTGCTGGCTTTTTACAGATACGATATTAAATACACCCTGGCCGGAATTGACGACGATGTATTCTGGTGGAGCCTGGAGGGCAGCTATCAGGATTTCGGCTATGTCACCTCCACGGCTATTCTGGCGAAATCTATGATAATTGAGAAGCCAGCCGGATATTCCGTAAGCGAGGCAGCGCGAATCGGGGAAACGGTTTCTTACGAAAGCACGCCGGTTTCAGAGACCACTCCGGAGAATCTGATTGTGATTATGAACGAAAGCCTGTCGGATATGCGTGTTATCCGGGATTTTCAGACGAATCAGGAGTATTTTCCGTTTATCAGCAGTCTTACCGATAATACCATCCGGGGTAATCTGTATGTGCAGGTGTTTGGCGGAGGAACCAGTAATACAGAGTATGAGGTTCTGACCGGCCACAGCATGGCGCTTCTGCCTTATGTAATCAGCGCGTACCAGGCTTACTGCCATCCGGAGGAATACGGTATGGTCAGCACATTAAAGGCCCAGGGCTATACCGCGGTGGCCATGCATCCCAATATCTCGGGAAACTGGAATCGGAAAAATGTATATCAGTATATGGGATTTGACGAATTCATTTCCAGCGGCGGATTCCAGGAGGCGGAGCGGCTTCGCAATTATGTCAGCGATCTGGGAGATTATCAGCGGCTGATAGAACGTTACGAGGAAAAGGAGCCGGGAGAAAAGCTGTTTGTGTTTAATGTAACCATGCAGAATCACGGGGGCTATGAGGAAGCATTTCCGGATTTCCGGCAGGAAATACAGGCCGGAGGCGATGTGGCGGGATACGAGCAGGCGGATCGCTATCTGTCGCTGATGAAAAAGTCAGATGAAGCCTTTGCCTATCTGCTGGATTATTTTTCACGGGTGGAGGAACCGACAATGATCGTGATGTTTGGCGATCATCAGGCTGCCATTGAAAATGGGTTTTATGAAGCATTGTATGGAAAATCCATGAAAGAGCTGACAGCGGAAGAAGCGGATAAGCAGTATGTGACGCCATTTATCATCTGGACCAATTATGAGCTGGAGAGTCAGGAGATAGACAAAATCAGCGCCAATTATCTGGGGGCGAAGATTCTCGAGACGGCCAACCTGGAACTCACAGATTATGATAAGCTGCTTCTGAAGACCTGGGACTCGGTCCCTGCCCTTACGAAAAATGGTTACTATCTGGCGGATGACAGCTATATAGCCTGGGGCAAAAATACGGAAAAGCCGGAGGAGCTGTTGGATTATCAGAAGCTGGAATACAATGCCGTGGCGGATCGGAAAAACCGAATCGACGAACTCTTTACTATCACACCTTAGGAGATGACATGAAAAAAAAGTTCATAATAACAGCGCTCCTCATCCTGGCGGCCGGCGTCGGAGGATATGGGCTTCATCAGTATCTGTATGTGGAGGCAATCACGGACGTCCAAATCTTAAATATGCCGGAGGACGGATATACGCTCACCCGCTATACACAGGAAGCGCGGACGCCCATTGCGGCAAAGGCCGGGACGCGAAATAAGCTGGCGGATACGGCGCTTCGCTATGAGTCCTCCGACCCGGTGGTGGCGGAGGTGACGGATGAGGGCGTATTGATTGGACACACGCCCGGCACAACGGCTGTGCGGGTGACTGCTGTCGGAAATCCGAAGGTGTATACGGAGGTGCCGGTAACGGTGGTACAGAAGGCTGTCCGCATGGAAGTCTCCCTGCCGGAGGAGCTTCCGGCCAATGAGTACTATTATCTGGTGCATCGGGGGGACAGCGTATCCTTTCAGCTAAAGCCCACACCGGCCAACGCGCAGGTGGAAAATGTCACCTATGAAAGCAGTCGTCCGGATGTGGCCTACGTGACGGAGCGTGGCGAAATCCGGGCGTTCAAGGGCGGAACCACGCTGGTCAGCGTCTACTGGACAGGACCCTACACGCCGGAGGGACAGAAGGAGCTGCTGGGTGAATTCTGGCTGAATGTGTGCCGCCGGGGCGATCACGACAGCCTGGCCCGCCACGAAATCCAGTGGTATGAGGAAAGCTGCCTTATTGCCCATGCCCTGGGAAATGCGGGCGAGTATAAATACACGAATACCCGGGACGCCCTGGAGGAGTCCATTTCCGAAGGCTTCAAAATCATCGAGGTGGATCTGGCCAAGACGTCTGACGGTGAGATTGTCTGCCGCCACAACTGGAAGAAGGATACCTTCGACGTGTCCTATGACGGGCACATTCCGGATCTGGCCACCTTTGAGCGGGAAAAATACTACGGAACCCTGACGACACTGACGGCCAGAGGCCTTCTGGAAATCTGGTCGGAGCATCCGGAGCTTTATTTTATCACCGATGTGAAGCAGGATGAAAACACCGATTTGCCCGAGGTCATGGAGAAATTTGTGGCCCTGGCCAGGGAAATGGGACAGGAAAAACTGCTGGATCGTCTGATTGTGCAGTTGTATAATGCGGAAGATTATGATAAAATCAATGCGATTTATTCCATGAAGCACTGGCTGTTTACCTTCTATCAGCTGCCGAAGACGACGGAAGCAGAGGAAGCGGCGGCCAAATACTCCAAGGAGATGAATTTCGGAGCCTTCACGGTGCCGGTCAAGTGGAAGAAGACCGCCTACTTCGTGAACCTGGCGGCGGACAATAAGTTGGATATGTTTGTCCATGTGGTGGACGAGCCGTCGGAGATCCGAAAATATATGAAAAAGGGCGTGTACGGCTTCTACACCGATTACTGGAGCCCGCGCGCCTTAGAAGAACTGAGAGAAAGTGGAGAATAGTACGAAATGAAAAAATTATTCGGACAGATTGTAAAATTTGGAGCCGTGGGCTTCCTGTGTTTCTTTATTGATTACTTTATTATGGTGGCTTTAACTGAGCTGGTGGGAATCCCATCCTTTATTTCCAGTGCATGCTCCTACACCATTTCTACCGTAGTCAATTACATCTTAAGCATTACCGTAGTCTTCGACGCGGATAAGAATGCCAATAAGACGGCCCAGTTCGGTATCTTTGTAGTCTTAAGCCTGATTGGCCTTGGTATCAACCAGCTCCTTATGTGGGCAGGTACCGGCTGGCTGGAGGGTCTGATGGATCAGAGCAGCCTGCTGGCGGCATATTCCCGTTACGCGTACATGGTAGTGAAGATTTTCGCGACCGCAGTGGTGATGGTTTACAACTTTATTACACGTAAAATTTTTATCGAAAAGCACTGAGCAAAATAAGCGCTTTCAGAAAGGAGCAGATATGAGGGAGAAAAGGATAGCACTGGCTGTCTGCCTTGTGCTGCTCCTTATCAGTTCCGTCTGGCTGATAAGGTTTCCGGTGCCGGTATCTGCGCTGGATTCCCAGGTGCTGACTGTGAAAAAGGCGGAGAAGCTGATGAAAAGCCTGACGCCGGTGGAAGGGGAGAAACGGCTGCTTACCGGGCTTTATTTCGCGGACGGAGAGCTGCCCTGCGATGTGGAGAGCCGGACCTGGTACATTCCGGTGGACATGGACAATTCCGCCTGGGAGAGCGGAAGCTTCACAGGAGCGGACGGCGTTGAGCTTTATCTTCTGGACAATCCGCTGCTTGATGATAAGCAGGAGGCCGTAAAGACCGGTAAGGCCTATCGGCTGCTGGCGGTGAAGGGCGGTAATTATGAGATCGTACAGGTGGTATTTTCAGGACTGCCCATGATAAGCCTTACGACGGACAGCGGCGAGGAGATCCGCTACGACGAGATCTACGGAACCATGCGGTTCTATGCGGCGGACACCAAGGAAAACTGGGTGACGGAAAGTGTCATGAGCGCCCATATCCGGGGCGGCTCCAGCCGCCTGAACCCGAAGAAATCCTACAAAATGACCCTGTACAGACAGAATCAGACCGGCGCGGGCGCTTTGCGGAAAAACAAGCTGTCCTTCCTGGGAATGCGGACCGACGACGAGTGGCTGCTCTATGCCATGTACAGTGAGGACTCGAAGGTACGTGATAAGCTTTCCCAGGATATATGGAACGAATCAGGCGCTTTGGGTATTGAATCGACCGGTTTTTATGGCTATCATATGGAATACATTGAGGTCTTTCAAAATGGGGAATACCGCGGTATCTACGGTCTGATGGAGCCGGTGGACTACAAGCAGCTGGGTCTGACCAAAGAAAACGGAAAGAATCCGGAGGAGTATCTGTACAAGCAGAAGGATCCGGAGGTCTATGAGCTGAAGGGAAATCACAGCGCGGATGATGAAGCCCATCGGGAAGTCCTCGACACATACCTTGCATATCTGGGGGCAGACGACGAGACCTTTGCGGCCCATATCGGGGAGTTGATCGATGTGGATAACGCGCTGGACGTCTGGCTCTATCTTCAGGCTGTCATCGGCATGGATAATATTCAGCGGAATATCTTCTATCCGGCGGTCTGTGCGGACGACCGGTATCAGATTCGTTTCATGCCCTGGGACATGGATTATACCTGGGGAAATGTACACGATTTTGATGCGGGGAACCGTACCAGGTTCTCGGAAGACATTCTGACCATGCGCATCGCCTGGAAAATAGGCGACCGTCTGGTGAAGCTTGACGTGGACGACGCCCGGGCGAAGGTCACGGCCAGATGGAAGGAGCTGCGGGAAAGCGTCTATTCCGACGGGTGGCTCTGTGAGCATATAGATACGTATGCCCACAGCGTGGTGGATTCCGGAGCCTTTGAGCGGGATCAGGCTATTTGGGAAAATGGCGGACATAATTCCGACTATGAGAGCCTGAAAGAGCTTGCCTGTGATCGGATGACCTTTCTGGATGAGCAGATGGCCGATCCGCTTTCCTATCTGGATTTGGAGGAGTATGTGGAGTGAAAAAGAAGATAGCGCTTCTTTTAAATTTGATATTGCTTGGCTGCTGCCTCACAGGCGTCTTCTGCTGGCGGTTCCTTACGCCGGCACTGGGCTATCGGAGCGCGGACGCGGAGGATATAAAGGCCATGAAAGCGACTCATACGCAGGCGGCGGAGCCGTTTTTTACGGCGTTGGCGTTTTCCGGAGAGCAGCTGCCCTATGACAGCGCCACCTCGACCTTCTATCTGCCTCTGGATATGGAGACGGACGTATGGGAGAGTGGGGAGCTTAGCTCCCTCGATAAGAGCGTGCAGCTCCTTTTTGAGGAAGATATGGCCGACACGGACAAGCAGGAAGCCATCCGGACGGGAAAAGCCTTCTGTTTCTATGCAGTAAAGGATGGGGAATATCAGGTCTGTCAGGTGGTGGCCACCGGCCTTCCGGTCATTTCTATTGAGACGGCAGAAAGCGCGGACACAGAAGTTTTTGGCGGAAGCGCCTTTTTCTGGGATAATACCACCAAGATAAACTGGACCTCATCCAGCATTCTGGAGGCCCATATCCGCGGCAATACCAGCCGCATGTATCCGAAGAAGGGGTACAAGCTGACCCTGAAAAAGCAGAAGAAAAGCGGCGATATTGTAGCAGATAAAAAATCTCTGTTCGGCCTGCGTTCGGATGATGAGTGGATTCTGAACGCCATGTATACAGATTCTTCCAAGATCCGCGACAAGCTGAACGCGGATCTCTGGAGTGAAATCGGCGCGGTGAGAAGCGATTTCCCAAGCGCTTATTTCGGCACCCGGATGACCTATGTGGAGGTTTTCTTCAACCACGAATACTGGGGACTCTATATGCTGGCGGAGCCGGTGGATTCCAAGCAGCTGAACCGCGCGAAGCTGAACGAGGGCAAGGCGGAGGAGTATTCCTACAAGTCCGTGACGCCGCAGACCCTGCCTACGGAGGAGCTTCTGAATCAACCTGAGTATGGTCAGAATCTGGACGGCTATGAGCTGAAGGGCAAGCGGGATACGGTGGGGCGTTCCGATTGGGAGCCACTGCTTGACTATCTGAAGCTGCGGGATCTGACCACAGATGAAGAATTCCGGGAGACGGCCTCGGCTCTTACGGATCGGGAGGGTGCTCTGAACGTCTGGATTTTCCTTCAGGCGGTGCTGGGCATTGACAACCGCGGAAAAAATATGTATTATGTGGCAAAGCAGACTGCGAGCGGTCCGAAGCTGTACTTTGCGCCCTGGGATATGGATATTACCTGGGGAGACGCCTTAAGTGAAAATGAGGACGGAGACAGCGTGTGGAAGGTAGGGCTGTTTACCGGTCTTTATTCCGAGCGGATCAACTGGGCCTACGGCGACCGTCTGGTGGAGCTTGACGTGGACGAAACAAGAGATTATGTAAACCGGACATGGAAGGAGCTGCGGGCCGGCGTTTTCTCAGAGGAAAATCTGACGGAGCGTATCGACGACCTTGTACATCAGGTGCAGGATTCCGGCGCTTACACAAGGAATGAAGAACGCTGGCCGGACAGCAGCAGCGGACAGAATTACGACCTGTTCAAGCGGATGGCCTTTTATCGGTTTGGCATCCTGGATTATTATTTTAGCGGCAATCTGGAGGAATACATGGGGCTTGGATACGAATAGGCCTCGCTCTAAAGGAGAAAACATGGATTATCGGCATGAATTAAAGTATGTGATTACGGCGGCGCAGCAGGCGCTTCTGGAAAACCGGATTCAGGGTTTGATAAAGCCGGACAGTCACGTGGGCGCGGACGGTATGTATCACATCCGCAGTCTGTATTTTGACGATTACTATAACAGCTATTATAAGGAAAATGAGATCGGCAGCGATCCGAGAGAAAAATTCCGGATCCGCATCTACAATGCCGGTACGGGGCGTATCAGCCTGGAACTGAAGCGGAAGGAACACGGCATGACCCAGAAGCTTTCCTGCCGCCTGACTGAGGAGCAGTGCAGGGAGCTGATGGCCGGAAGACCCCTTCCAATGGATCCTTCTTATCCGCCGGTATTGCAGAAGCTGAACCTGCAGATGAGGACGAGACTCTTAAGACCCCGGATTATCGTAGAGTATGACCGAATTCCCTATGTGGATCCCCTGGGCAACACCCGTATTACGCTGGATCTGAATATCCGTTCTTCCGGCTATACGAGCCTGTTTCTGACGGAGCAGCCGCCCATGCGGCCCATTATGCCGAAGGGGCGGAATATTCTGGAGGTCAAATACGACGAGTTCCTGCCGGATTACATATACCGGAATCTGCAGCTTGACAGCTTACAGCAGACGGCATATTCCAAATACTACCTATGCAGACGGTACTCCTTCACGGGGATACCGGATTAAAATAAAGAATTCATAAAAAGACTATGGAGGATATGAAAAATGGGATTTAAAGATGTATTCAAAAAGTCATTTCTCGAAGGCTTTACCAGCATGGACATTTCTGCCGGACGGATTATGGCGACCTTTGCAGTGACCTGTATTCTGGCCTGCTATGTATTTCTGATTTACCGCCTGGTGACCAGAAAGTCCTTTTATTCCAAGGGCTTCAATGTGTCTCTGGCAGCCATGTCCGTGATTACTGCGGCCATCATTCTGGCTATGCAGTCCAACCTGGTAATCTCCCTCGGTATGGTCGGCGCCCTGTCTATTGTGCGTTTCCGTACCGCCATCAAGGATCCGATGGATCTGGTGTTCCTGTTCTGGTCCATCAGTATCGGTATCATCTGCGGCGCAGGTCTCTATGAGGTAGCGCTTCTGACCTGTCTGGTGGTGACGATTCTGATTCTGGTGTTGGAGAACCTGCCGGCTTCCAGAGCACCCATGATGCTGGTGGTCAATGTGACCGATGCGGATAAAGAGGACGCGATTCTGGATATCGTAAAGAAATACAGCCGTTTCTACAAAGTAAAATCCAGAAACCTGACAGCAGGCGCCCTGGATATGGTAGTCGAGGTACAGGTGAAGGAAGAGGGCGCCTTTGTGAAAGAGGTCGCTGCGGTGGATACCGTAATGACAGCTTCCCTGATTGCCCACGACGGCGAGGTAACTTTCTAAATATGGGAAAAATCATGCGGCTTGGCGGGCGCGGACTGCGGTATATAAAGCAGTACGGGCTCGCCCGGCTTTATCGGAAGATTATGGAGCGAAGGCGACGGAACGCAGCCGAGGCCGGTTACAATGACTGGCTTCTGAAACAGCTTCCGGACGCGGAGGAGGACGCGCGCCAGCGGGAAAAGAAGTTCGCGTATGAGCCGTGCATCAGCATTCTGGTTCCGGCTTATGAGACGCCGGAGAACTTTCTGCGGCAGATGATCGACTCCGTACTGGACCAGAGCTATGGAAATCTGGAGCTGTGTATTGCCGATGGCAGTCCTTCCGATAAGGTCGAACAGACAGTAAAAGAATATGAAAAGAAGAATTCCCGGATAAAATATCGGCATCTGACGGAAAATCTGGGGATTTCTGACAATACCAACGCGGCGCTTGCCTTGGCGACCGGCGATTATGTGGGCCTTTTGGATCATGACGATCTGCTGCTTCCGGGGGCTCTTTTTGAGATCGTAGAGGCACTCAACGAGAGCGACGGCGCAGACGCGGTTTATACGGACGAGGATAAGGTCAATATGGAACTGACCCGTCATTTTCAGCCCCATTTCAAGCCGGACTTTAATCAGGAATATCTGCGAAGCAATAATTATATCTGTCACTTTTTCGTGGTTCGGCGCTCCATTGCCCTGGAGGTGGGCGGCTTTCGGGAGGAGTTCGACGGAGCCCAGGATCATGACTTTATCTTCCGCTGTACAGAAAAAGCAGAGCAGATATTGCATGTGGCGAAGGTGCTGTATTCCTGGCGCAGCCACGAGGCATCAACGGCCACGAACCCCGAGAGCAAGCTTTATGCTTATGAAGCGGGAAAGCGGGCGGTGTCGGCCCATCTTGCCCGGACCGGACGCATGGGAACCCCGCAAAATACGGATAATTACGGCTTTTACAGGGTCTGCTATCCGGGCGTTCCATCTATCTTAAAGAATTCTTTCGAAAAATTTGATGGACAAACAGGTGTAAACGTTGTATATTATGGTAAGGTATGTAATATTTCCGTAACAATTAACCCGGAAGATCGTTATGTGCTTTTTATGCATGTTCGGAATCAGAGACAGAAGCATACGCGGGTAAACGCGCAGTTTTATGAGGCGCTGAAAGCCTGTTGTGACCGTCCCGATACGGGGCTGGCCTGCGCGCGGGTGTACGACGCGCGGAAGCGGCTGGCAGGCGATATCCGGATGCGCGGTGTGAAGGACCCCTTTTCCGATGGAATGAAGGGTCTGAAATACGGATATACCGGATACAATCACCGGGCGGTGCTGCAGCAGGAGCTGGAGCAGCCGACGGACTGCTTTATGGTGCGGGCGGATATCTTAAAGACCTGTGTGCCGGAGGGCGGAGAGGTGTCTGTGGAGACGCTGGCGACGAAGCTTACAGAATCCGGTTACCATATCTACTATGAACCCTGGGCGGTGTTGTATGAAGGCTGACAGTCAGGTATCCATTGTGATACCCAATTACAATGGAATGGCTTTTATGGAAGCCTGCATGCAGGCGGTACTCCGGGACGCGCCGAAAGCGGAGCTTATCGTGGTGGACAATGCGTCAAAGGACGGAAGCCTCGAATATACCAGAGAGCATTTCCCGGAAGCGCGTGTGCTGGCCATGGATCAGAACTATGGATTTGCCCGGGCAGTCAATGAAGGCATCCGGGCGGCGACGCGGCCCTACGTGATTCTTTTGAACAATGATACCGAGGTGGAGCCGGGCTTTACGGACGCATTGGTGGGGGCTCTGGAAGCAGATGTGAGGGCATTTTCAGCCCAGGCCAAGCTGATTCAGCTTCAGGATCCGTTGAAGCTGGACGACGCGGGCAATTTTTACTGCGCCCTCGGCTGGGCATTTGCGAGAGGAAAAGATAGGCCTTCCGCAGATTATGAAGAACAGGACGAAGTATTCGCGGCCTGTGCGGGAGCGGCGGTCTACCGGAAAGCGCTTTTTGAAAAAATCGGGTATTTTGACGAAGCTCATTTCGCCTATCTGGAGGATATCGACATCGGCTGGAGAGCGCGTATCTTCGGATACCGGAATCTCTACGTACCAAAGGCCAGGGTATTGCACGCCGGAAGCGGAACCAGCGGTTCCCGTTATAATGAATTTAAGGTGA
The DNA here is from genome assembly GCF_051972735.1 of Laedolimicola sp. Taxonomy (NCBI): domain Bacteria; kingdom Bacillati; phylum Bacillota; class Clostridia; order Lachnospirales; family Lachnospiraceae; genus Laedolimicola; species Laedolimicola sp. Next base: position 26,726 of record NZ_JBOKYU010000024.1, read on the forward strand.
CATTAAGTTCACGGAATAATATATGGATTATCTATAAGAATATGCCCCTGCTTCAGCTGGTGCTGAATCTGCCGTTTTTGCTGGTGGGATTTGGGGCAAAGCAGTTGTTTTTCTGTAAGAAGAAGCTGGGCGGCACTTACGCCCGGGGGATTCTTAAGGGAATCTGTACCTGCGACCGGGAGAAAAAGGTCCGCTTTATGTGGAAGCATTTCCCGGCGTATGCCAGACTCCAGTGGGAGCTCTGGCGGAATATAGCGAGAAAAATAATCGTTTAGTACAGGCTGAAGCACTTGCTGCTGAAGCCGAATGTGGGTGAGAAGTAGTGATAAAGGATAATCAGCAGCATTTTAACCGGCTTCACGTGCTGGTGGATGCGCTGGTGGTCGCGGCAGCCTATCTGCTGGCGTGGACTATCCAGTTTAAATTACTGAATCATATATCCGGTTTTGTATTCCAGGATTATATGCTGATTCTGATTCCGCTGGTGCCGGGATATCTGGCGCTTTACGCGGCTTTTGGCATGTATACTACCAAGAGTGTCAGAAGAAAGCGTGTGGAGCTGGAGAAGATCGTACAGGCTAATACGCTGGGGCTTGGTATTTTTATGATGGCTATGTTTTTACTGCGCTGGAATACCGAGTTTACGACGAACTTCTCACGTCCCATGTTGTTTTATTTCTACGCCATCAACATCGTGCTGGAAGCCATGGCCCGCAATTCCATCCGTCTGGCCCTGCACCAGCTGCGGAAGAAGGGATTCAACCAGAAGCACATGATTCTGGTGGGCTACAGCCGCGCGGCGGAGGAGTATATTGACCGCATCAAGGGCAATCCGGAATGGGGCTATGAGATCATGGGGATTCTGGATGACAATGTGGAACAGGGCATGAAGTATCGGGGCGTGGAGGTGTTTGGCCGCACTGAGGAGATCGAAGAAGTTCTGGAGAAGGCCAAGCCGGATGAGATTGCCATTACCCTGGGCTTAAGCGAGTATTCCAAGCTGGAGCATATCGTGGCGGTCTGTGAGAAATCCGGCGTGCATACAAAGTTCATTCCGGATTACAATAATATCATCCCGACCCGTCCGTACACGGAGGATTTGATGGGGCTTCCGGTGGTCAATATCCGCCATGTGCCTCTGACCAATACATTCAATGCATTTGTAAAGCGAACGGTGGATCTGGTGGGGGCAGTCTGTGCCATCATCATCTTTTCGCCGATTATGCTGGTGACAGCCATCGCCATCAAGCTGACCTCTCCGGGACCTCTGATCTATGCCCAGGAGCGTGTGGGACTTCATAACCGGAACTTCAAGATGTACAAGTTCCGCTCCATGGACGTCCAGTCGCCCAAGAAGGAACGGGGAGCCTGGACCGTGCCGAACGATCCCCGTGTCACAAAGGTTGGAAAGATTATCCGCAAGACCAGCATAGACGAGCTGCCGCAGCTCTTTAATATCTTAAAAGGGGACATGAGTCTGGTGGGACCCCGTCCGGAGCGCCCGTTTTTTGTGGAAAAGTTCCGGGAGGAGATTCCCCGTTATATGATTAAACACCAGGTGCGTCCGGGTATGACCGGCTGGGCCCAGATTAATGGGTACCGGGGCAATACCTCGATCCGCAAGCGTATCGAATATGATCTCTACTATATTGAGAACTGGACGCTGGGGTTTGATATAAAAATCTTATTTCTGACGATTTTCAAAGGCTTCGTCAACAAGAATGCCTATTAAGGTGTCAGAACACAGGAAAGGATTTTACACGTATGGCAGATACAAGAGGCAGAAACGCGAGGGGACGGGACGAGGAACACAGCACACGTCGAAACAGCAGCAGTCGCAACACCCGCAGTAATGCACATGCGCACAGCTCCCACAGTAAGGGCAGAACCGCCCATACACCGGAAGAAAAGCGCAGAATGGCAAAGAGACATAAAAAGGCGAAGCGCAAAAAGCGCATGATCGGAATCCTTGTTCTGGAGGTATTTCTGATCCTGATTCTCGGCGTCGGCGTCTGGGGCTTAGGGAAGCTTGACAAGCTCCAGAGTGAGAATATCGGCGACGTGGTCGTCAATGAAGATATGGACGAGGATACAGCCAAGCTCCTGAAGGGCTATACGAATGTTGCCCTGTTTGGTATTGATACCCGTAAGATCGGCGAGCTGGGCGCAGGCAATCGAAGCGACACCATGATCATCGCCAGCATCAACAACGAGACCAAAGAGGTCAAGCTTATGTCCGTATACCGCGATACCTATCTGAACCGGGCGGACGACACCTACGGCAAATGTAACGCGGCCTACAAGAGCGGCGGACCCAAGCAGGCTATGGAAATGCTGAACACCAACCTGGATCTGAATATCCAGTATTATGTCAGCATAGATTTTGTGGCCCTGATCAAGACCATTGACGCCCTGGGCGGCATTGACATCGATGTACAGGACGATGAGTGGGAGTATGTCAACGCCTATATGTACGAAACGACTGAGATTTCCGAGGATTATCTGGATCACTACAGCCCGTTCCTGGAAGGACCGGGACTGCAGACTCTGGACGGACTGCAGGCGACGGCTTACTGCCGCATCCGCTATACAGCAGGAAGTGATTTCAAGCGTACGGAACGTCAGAGAATGGTTATCAGTAAGATTGTCGAGAAGGCAAAGAGCGCAGGACTGGGTACGATTAACAAGATTGTGGACGAGGTATTCCCGCTGGTATCCACGAATATCCCGAAGACGACCATGATCGGAATGGCGGCCAATATGATGTCCTACGAGCTGGGCGAGAGCGGAGGCTTCCCGACCTATATCGAGAATAAGAAGATCCATAAGCAGGATATGGTCGTGCCTGCAGATCTGGAGCTGAATGTAATGGAGCTTCACAAGTTCCTGTTTGGAGAGGAAGATTATTATCCGTCACCGACAGTCTTGAAGATCAATGAGAAGATTATCTCTGACACAGGCGTAACGGCGAAATCGACGGAATAATTACACGGAATAAAAATGGACGGGGAGAGTAGGCCTCGTCCATTTTTTCAGAGAGGGAAAGTATGAAAAAAGAAGCGATTATCGACGCGGTTATCCCGGCTTACCGTCCGGGGGCAGAGTTCCGGGAGCTTCTGAAGCGGCTGATGGCGCAGAGCCGTCCGCTGCGGCGGATTATCATTATGAATACACGTACGGAAGTAGATATGCGAACCATGGCGGAAGATATTCCGGGGGCAGAGATTCACGAGCTGGACAAAAGTGAGTTTGATCACGGCGGCACCCGGGACGCGGGCGCGCGCCTGTCTGATGCGGATTACCTGCTCTTTCTGACTCAGGACGCCCTTCCGGCGGACGAATATCTGGTGGAGCGTCTGGCGGCAGCTTTTACGGAACCGCAGATTAAGGCGGCATACGCGAGGCAGCTGGCCAGGCCGGATTGCCGGGAGCTGGAACGCTATACACGGATCTTTAACTATCCGGAGGAGTCCCGGGTTAAAACGGCGGCGGATCTGGACACACTTGGCATCAAGACCTTTTTTTGTTCCAATGTGTGCGCCATGTACGAACGGGAAACTTATGTAAACCGGGGAGGCTTTATCAGAAAAACCATTTTCAACGAGGATATGATTTATGCGGGCGGGCTTATTAAGGCCGGTTACGCCATCGCCTACGCGGCGGACGCCCGGGTCATCCATTCCCACAATTACAGCGGGCTCGAACAGTTCCACCGGAACTTTGATCTGGCCGTATCCCAGGCCGAGCATCCGGAGATCTTCGGCGGCGTGGCGTCGGAGGGCGAGGGCATCCGGCTAGTGAAGAAGACGGCGGCCCATTGCCTGCGGATCAGGAAACCCTGGCTCATCGTGACGCTGGTGTGGCAGAGCGGCTGGAAGTTCCTGGGTTACAGGATGGGTAAGAGTTATCGGAAGCTGCCCCGGTGGCTGGTGCTTCGCTGTACCATGAACCGGGCTTACTGGAACGGATACCGGAGATAACGGAGGATAAATTTGGGCAGAGTTATATGAAAATAAAGAGGCAGCCCGGGAGCGCGTCATCCTTGTCGGCGTCTGCACCCGGGAAAATGAAAATGTGGAGGAATCCCTGGATGAGCTGGCAGAGCTGGCCGACACCGCAGGGGCGGAGGCGGTAGGCCGGGTCATCCAGAACCGGGAAAGCATGCATCCGGGCACCTATATCGGCAGCGGCAAGATCGACGAGGTCCGGGAGCTGGCGGCAGAATTGCACGCGGACGGCGTCATCTGCGACGATGAGCTGACTCCGGCCCAGCTAAGGGGACTGGAGCAGGAACTGGATTTGAAGGTTATGGACCGGACCCTGGTGATTCTGGACATCTTCGCACAGCACGCTACCACCAGCGAGGGAAAATTGCAGGTGGAGCTGGCCCAGCTGCGTTATCGTCTGGCAAGGCTTACCGGAAAGGGTATCGCCATGTCAAGACTGGGCGGCGGTATCGGCACCAGAGGTCCCGGCGAGAAGAAGCTGGAGACGGACCGACGGCTGATTAAGAGCCGCATTGCGAGACTGAACCGGGAACTGAAGGAGATGCAGATTCACCGGGATACGGCGAGAAAGAAGCGCCTGAACGAGAGTGTGCCGGTGGCGGCCATTGTAGGCTACACCAACGCGGGCAAGTCTACCCTGCTGAACGCCCTGACCGGAGCCGGTATCCTGGCGGAAAATAAGCTGTTCGCCACATTGGATCCCACCACCCGCCGGATGGAGCTGCCAAGCGGCCAAGAGATTCTGTTGACGGATACGGTCGGCTTTATCCGGAAGCTTCCCCATCATCTGGTGGAGGCCTTTAAGAGCACCCTGGAGGAGGCCCGCTACGCCGATTACATTCTTCACGTAGTGGACAGCGTGAGTCCGCAGATGGACGCCCAGATGGAGGCAGTCTACGAGACTCTGGATCGTCTGGGTATCGCGGGCAGGCCGGTCATCACCCTGTTTAACAAGCGGGATCTGGCGGCGGGCAGCGAGCTTCCGAAGGATCCGAACGCGGTGCGCGCCATCGGCATTTCCGCCGGAACCGGCGCGGGACTTAAGGAGCTGCAGGAAGTGCTGGAAGAGCAGCTTCGTAACAGCCGGGTACAGGTAGAGAAGCTGTTTCCCTACGCCCAGGCAGGGGATATCCAGCGGATTCGAAGGTACGGACAGGTGCTGGAAGAGGAATATCGGGAGGACGGTATCTATATCAAGGCCTGGATGCCGCGGAATTATTAGGTGGCGCAGAGGATCCTTACAGTTGCATTCTATAAAAAAATACTATATAATTTCTTAAACGGACCTGCGGGAGAAGCGCAGAGACCAGAAACCATAACTTTATAAAACGAAGGAGAACGTAAAATGATTGATAAGCTGATTGCAAAGATTCAGAAGACCGGAGCCCCCATCGTGGTAGGACTGGATCCGATGCTGAACTACATTCCGGAGCACATCCAGAAGAAGGCGTTCGCGGAGTACGGCGAGACCCTGGAGGGAGCAGCAGAGGCCATCTGGCAGTTCAACAAGGAGATCGTGGACAAGACCTACGACCTGATTCCGGCGGTAAAGCCTCAGATCGCCATGTATGAGCAGTTCGGTATCGAGGGCTTGAAGGCATATAAGAAGACCATCGATTACTGCAAATCCAAAGACCTGGTAGTCATCGGCGATATCAAGCGCGGCGACATTGGTTCCACTTCTGCCGCATATGCGGTGGGCCATCTGGGCAAGGTACAGGTGGGCAGCAAATGTTACGTTCCCTTCGACGAGGATTTCGCCACTGTAAACCCGTACCTGGGCAGTGACGGCGTAAAGCCTTTCATCGAGGTATGCAAAGAGGAAAATAAGGGTCTGTTTATCCTGGTAAAAACCTCCAATCCGTCCAGCGGCGAGTTCCAGGATCAGTTGGTAAATGGCCGTCCGCTCTACGAGCTGGTGGGCGAGAAGGTAGCCCAGTGGGGTGAAGAGCATGTAGGCCAGTCCGGCTACAGCTACATCGGCGCAGTGGTCGGCGCTACCTATCCGGAGATGGGCGCAGTGCTGAGAAAGCTCATGCCGAAGACCTTTATTCTGGTGCCGGGCTACGGTGCCCAGGGCGGAAAGGGCAAGGATCTGGTGAACTTCTTTAATGAGGACGGTCTGGGAGCCATTGTCAACTCCTCCAGAGGCATCATTGCCGCATACAAGCAGGAGAAGTACGCAAAATTCGGCGCGGAAAACTTCGGCGACGCTTCCCGCGCGGCGGTGGAAGACATGGTAGCCGACATCAGCGGCGCGCTGAACGCCAGATAGGAGAACGCGATGAAATATCAGGAGACAGCGCTTGTAAAAGAGCAGCGTGAGATTGCCCCGGGCATCTTTAGCCTGTGGCTTCAGACAGAGCATATCGCGGAAGAGGCGAGACCGGGCCAGTTCGTGTCCGTCTACTGCCATGATGAGTCGAGACTTCTGCCCCGGCCCATCAGCATCTGCGAGATCGATAAAGAAAATAAATCCCTGAGGCTGGTATACCGGGCAGCAGGAGCGGGAACCGCAGAGTTTTCCGGCTACGGCCCGGGCGACACCCTTCGTCTGGTGGGCCCCCTGGGCAATGGCTTCCCGTTGGATAAAGGCTATAAAAAAGTATTCCTCATCGGTGGCGGCATCGGCGTACCGCCCATGGTGGAGCTCTCGCGGCAGCTTCCCGGGGAGAAAATCGTGGTTTCCGGTTACCGGGGCGGAGACCTGTTCCTGAAGGACGAGCTGTCCCGCCACGCAGAACTTGTGGTAGCCACTGAGGACGGAAGTGCCGGAACAAAGGGAAATGTATTGGACGCCATCAAAGAAAATGGCCTGACTGCGGACGCCATTTTCGCCTGCGGCCCCGGCCCCATGCTCCGGGCCCTGAAGGCTTACGCCGAAGAGCAGGGCATCGACTGTTATCTGTCCCTGGAGGAGCGCATGGCCTGCGGCATCGGAGCCTGTCTGGCCTGCGTCTGTAAGTCCAAGGACGTGGACGCCCACACCAATGTGAAAAATAAGCGCATCTGCAAGGACGGTCCGGTCTTTGCGGCTGACGAAATCGAACTGTAACCGGAGGAAGAAGAGCTATGGAATACAAGACAAGTGTAAATCTGGCCGGAGTAGAGCTTAAGAACCCGGTGATGACAGCCTCCGGAACCTTCGGATCCGCCGGCGAATACGGAGAATTTTACGACCTGGGCGAGCTGGGAGCCGTAGTAACCAAGGGCGTGGCAAATGTACCCTGGCCCGGCAATCCGACCCCGCGTATCGCCGAGACAAAAAGCGGCATGCTGAACGCCATCGGGCTTCAGAACCCGGGATTGGACGTATTTTTGGAGCGGGATCTGCCGAAGATCCGCCGCTTTGATACCAAAATCATCGTCAATGTCTGCGGCAAGACCACCGAGGACTACTGTGACGCGGTGGAGCGTCTGTCCGACGCGGACGTGGATATGCTGGAGATCAATGTTTCCTGCCCCAACGTGAAGGAGGGCGGTATTGCCTTCGGCCAGAAGCCGGAAGCCCTGGAAGCCATTACAAAGGCTGTGAAGAAGTACGCAAAAAAGCCGGTTATCATGAAGCTGAGCCCCAATGTGACGGACATCACCGAGATGGCCCGGGCGGCAGAGGCAGGCGGTGCGGACGTGCTGTCCCTCATCAATACCATCACCGGCATGAAGATCGACATCAACCGCCGTACCTTCGCCATCGCCAATAAGACCGGCGGCATGTCCGGTCCGGCAGTAAAGCCCGTGGCCGTGCGCATGGTCTACCAGGTGGCAAACGCGGTGAAGCTGCCGATTATCGGCATGGGCGGCATCACGAACGGCGACGACGCCAGGGAGTTCATCCTGGCCGGAGCCACCGCCGTATCCGTGGGAACCGCCAATTTCGCCAATCCCTACGCGGCAAAAGAGACCGCCGAGGGCATTCTGGCCTACATGAAGAAGTATCAGGTGGCCGATATCAACGAGCTGATAGGCGCAGTTCACTAGAAATTATTTCCGGAGAAAACATTACAGATTGTAATTACAACCCGCAAAAGCACTGGACAATCCCAGTGCTTTTTGTTATATTAAAAAATGATATTCTTTAAAATGATAAAGGTTTTACGGGATGATAGAGAATGAAAGACAGAAGAAAAGGCTTTACGTTGACGGAACTTACAGTTGTATTGGTGATTATGGCTATCATCACAGCAATCGCGGTTCCTTTTTTTATTAAATACTGGAAAATTGCGGAGTTTCGAAAAAATGAATCCAACGCCCGGACCGTGTATCTGGCGGCAGAGTCGAAGCTGACCTGGTATCGTTCCTCCGGACAGTGGGAACAGTTTCAGAGGGAAGTAAAAAAGAATGGAGAAGCGGCTGTGTTTGAGGAAGCCTCAAAGCTGAATGGCCGTATCTATACGATTACGCTGGACGCGGACAGCTATCAGAGCCCATCGGAAGAGGGCAAGCTGGTATTGCAGCTTCTGGATGATTCTGCCTATGATAAGAGCTTCTTAAACGGGGCCGTCGCCATTGAGATCGATATGGAATCGGGCGAGGTCTATTCTGCGTTCTATGGAACCAGGTGCAAGGGCTTGAATTATGCGGAGAAAGACGCGGACGGTTACCTGACCATGAAGGAGCGGGAATATGAGAGTCGGCAGAAGCGTCTGCTGGGTTACTATTCCGTGGAGGATACAGTCAATGTGGCAGCGCTGGATCCGGTGCGCCTGCGTATCACCACCATCAGCCTCTTAAACAGTGAAAAGCTGACCCTGAACTGGTCCTCCAACGCGAAAATCAAGAATGCAGTCAGCTATGAGCTGACCTTCTATAAGGCCGACGACAAAACCAAACTGTTCAGCCTCATGATGTCTCCCAACGATATGGGTACAAAGGGATGGGACGGCAAGAGCGGATCCACCTCAGAGATGGCTTCCTTTACCCTGCTGGATAAGGACGGCAATGAGAAAGGTACCTGGGACTTCCCGGTAAGCCAGAGCCCTAACGGCTACTCTCTGGTACTGGATGCTATGATGTCGGCAGAGACACTGGGTGTGCTGGATGCGAAAAGCGGAAGCGGTATCGAAGAGACCGAAAGCACCAGTATCTTACGTCTGGCGAAGGTGGCGTCAGAGCTTGGACAAAATCAGAATATTTACGCCACGGTCAAGGCAACAGCCTACGCGGGAAGTGATCCGGGGGTGAAGCTGACCCAGGAATACCGGGACAGTGAGGTCGTGGCATCCAATACAGCGCAGACCCTGTACGGTGACGAAACCAAGGGGACATCCGTGGAAATCTGCACCTGGCGCCATCTGTCCAATATCCGTTACCGAAATCAGAGTGGACAGGTAACCTATACCCTGACAGCCAAAAACATGGACTGGGCTGCGGTGGGAACCGGCCTGTACAGTCTGCAGCCGGAGGGCGTGGGTTCGATCTCAAAGCCCTGCTGGTCGGATAATGGCAGTGAAGTGACGGACTTTCCGACGATCCCGCAGCTTTCAAAGGATGCAATGCTGAAGGGAGAAGGGGATAAAACCCTGCTTTCCAATCTGCAGTTGGGAGCTTCTTCCATATTGGATAACAAAACGGCGGGTACAATTTATGGAACAGGGCATGATACCGGGCATGATACCGGCTACCTGGGATTGTTTGCCGAAAATAACGGAACGATTTCCGATGTGACACTGGCAGATCCGCGTCTGAAGCTGACATCCAATCAGGAGCATCCTTTTACGAAGCTGAAGGGCGTGGGCATTCTGGCCGGACGCAGCGAGGGCACACCGCAGAAT
>NZ_JBOKYU010000025.1:0-32262 GCF_051972735.1 Laedolimicola sp.
TCCCAAGGCTGTAATGGCGCCAGAAAACCCGCCTCCTGCAGCTTCTCCTGAATCATATCCAGGCGCTTCTGGCTATCGGCGGCGACCAGATGGTAGTGGTAACCGGAGGTGGCATTGCTCAAGACACTGGAACGACTGTTTTTCAGGGCTTCGATGAATTCGCTTACATCCTGACGGGAGCGAATATCTATATCAGCAGAAATCCGGCCATAAAGATGATGGCTGATGCTGATGTTCTTGATATGGCCGCCGCAGTCTACGATGAGGTTCATTTCATCTGCGGCCTGCTCCGGTGTGTGGCAGACCTTAAATTCCCGTGCGCTGCCACTGTCCTGCTGAAGAATGTAGCCCCGGGTGGTGGAAAGAATTCCAGGCACGGAAACGCGTATCACAGCCATGTCCTGCACAATCACCTGACGGCTTACCCCAAAATGTGCTGCCAGTTCTTTGGCTGCTATGGGGGCGTCAGCTTTCTTTAAAATCTGTAAAATATCTGTTCTCCGTTGTGCAGTAGTCATGATGCAAGGGAACTCCTTTCTTCGTTTACGCATACAGGTGTATATTCAATCTTTTTAATTGTAACACCTGTCCTGCCAGGTGGCAAGACAGTGAACGGGAGATTTTGCGCAAATTTTCAGGAAACCGGGTGACAGGAAGAAAAAGAGAAACTTGAATCAGTGAAAAATCGAGTTTTATGAGGGGATATATTATGTTATAATGGGCGCAAGTGAGGTTATATGCTTGCATGGTTGGCGAATGATGATCATGAATGATAGGTGCATGATATAAGTTTGGCATATATAAGATTGTAAAATTTATTCGAGTTATATATAGAAAATGATAAGGAGAACGCACGAATGAAAATTGTAGTATTGGATGGATATACAGAGAATCCGGGCGATCTGAGCTGGAGCGGATTTGAGGGACTGGGAGAGTTCACGGTATATGACAGAGGGTCTGAGACGGACAAAGAGGGGGAAGCTATCGCGCGTATTGGTGATGCGGAAATCGTTATTACAAATAAGACACCGATCACAAAGAGGGTACTGGACAGCTGCCCGTCTATTCGTTATATTGGCGTATTGGCTACCGGCTACAATGTGGTGGACTATACCTACGCGGCTAAGCAGGGTATCCCGGTAACTAATGTGCCAGGCTATGGTACCGACACAGTAGCCCAATTCACCTTCGCGCTTCTGCTGGAAATCTGCCACCATGTGGCTCATCATTCCGAGGCAGTACACGTGGGTCGATGGGAACAGTGTGCGGATTTCTGTTTTTGTGATTATCCCCAGATTGAGCTGGCCGGCAAGACCATGGGTATCATCGGCTTTGGACGGATCGGTCAGAAGGTGGGAATCATCGCAAAGGCCTTTGGCATGAGAGTACTGGCATATTCGCCCCATGAATATGAGAGAGGTAAAGCCATTGGAACTTATGTAAATCTGGAGACTCTGCTGGCAGAATCCGATATCATTTCCCTGCACTGCCCGCTATTTCCAGAGACGGAAGGCATCATCAATCAGGGAACCATCGCAAAAATGAAGGACGGCGTCATTATTCTGAACAATGGCCGCGGTCCGCTCATTGTGGAGCAGGATCTGGCGGACGCGCTGAACAGCGGCAAGGTACAGGCCGCAGGCGTGGATGTGGTCAGCGTCGAGCCCATCAAGGGCGATAATCCGTTGCTCACTGCGAAGAACTGCTTCATCACGCCTCACATCGCCTGGGCCACGAAGGAGGCCCGCCAGCGCATCATGGACTGTGCGGTGCAGAATCTGAAAGCATATCTGGCAGGCAAGCCGGAGAATGTTGTGAATCAGTAAAATAATGAGAACATAAAACAAATAGAATGAGAAATCCGACTCATAAAGAGAAATAAAGTTTCTAGCAGTTTAACAATAAAATTTTTCGAAAAAACCCGAAAAACCCTTGCAAACAGATAGAAAGTATGATAATATAATCGGGCACGGCAAAAGAAACCGAGCTAACGCCCATCCAAAGGGGCAGATAAATAAGGCTCCATGGTCAAGCGGTTAAGACATCGCCCTTTCACGGCGGTAACACGGGTTCGATTCCCGTAGGAGTCATTTATATCTTGACGAATTATTTCCGATATGATATAATACAACAGTTGATGGCGACATAGCCAAGTGGTAAGGCGTGGGTCTGCAACACCCTGATCACCAGTTCAAATCTGGTTGTCGCCTCTCATAGAAGAGTTTAAAGTCTGTATTTACAGGTTTTAAGCTCTTTTTTGAACTATAGAGAAGCTTCTTCGGAGCCGGGAGCAGGAGAAGCATCTGTTCGAGCCTTTTGCGACAGATTAATATGATGCAATAAAAAGGAATCCTTTTTACGGGATTCCTTTTCTGCGTTTCATTTTATAAAAAATCTTTTACAGTCCGGCCAGCTTCTGCAGCGCCTCACCTGCAATCATCAGATCCTCATGCTCGGTCATATAGGCTTCGGCTGCGGAAGAGTATTTCTCGTTGCTGCCGTACTCGGAGAGAATGTTGGAAATCTTGTTGAATTCCTCCGGCGTGTGGCTGCTCTTGTGAATAATCAGGCAGTAGTCGCCATCCTTTTTCAGACGGTACAGGGAGTTCTGACCCTGGTAGAAGCCCTGAAGCACATGGGCCGCATCGATGACTGTGTCCAGATCCTGGAAGGAATACAGGCGGGTCAGGTCAATCTCGGAAGCGAGAGAGACGGCCTGTTCTGCTTTTTCTTCCTTGCTGGAAGCGGTAGAGTCCTGGAGCTTCTTTTCAATGAGCTTCTTGAACATATCCAGGACATTGTCGGCGCCTTCCGGAAGGATACCGCTCAGATCGTTCGCGTCTTCGGGCATGGGGCTGTCGCCGCCCGGCGCGAATTTGGCAAAGCGGGTGTCCAGCTCTTCCGGATCCTCGACCTTGGTGATAATCAGGACGATGCATTCGTTGGGCATGGGAATCGCTTCGATCATCAGCGGAATATTGTCAGCCTCAAAACCAAATTCGATGGCTGCCTGCTGCATCATTTCCCGGAACAGCTCCTTGGCCTTTTCTGTACCGTAGGCCAGCTCACTGAGCTTTAGCTGACGGTTATTCAGATCGTCTCTGGTCAGGGTGCAGCGTATCTGGTTATCGTTTATCTTTTCTATCTTCATATATCCTCACATCCAATTTATATATAGCTTAAAAAGGTTTCAATTCTATTATATACAAAATGACTGGGAGATACAATATTGAATCTGCGCTGAAAATATGAAAAAATCTGGTTTTCCATAAAAATTTCATAAATTTTCCAATTTGCTTGCATTTCCGGAAAAAGACAGGGTATAATGAATTCGGAAAAGCCGCCCGGGGAAGGGAGGCAGTGAAGAACATAATTTTTACAGAAGTCTTAAGTAAGCCAGGCTTTTATTTCTCAGGTGCCAGTTCGGCGCGATTTCCACGATTGACAGATAAAAAGGTTTCAGAGAGAGTATCAGGCGGCATTTTCCGGAATAATATATCACGATCTCCTTTTGGGGAGCGGACGGCTGCGGGCCGCGGGTGAAAAACAGGCGAGGTCCCCTCCGAGCCTACAGAGCGGGCCGCGAGCCATATCCGCTGTAAAAAATGACGGAAAGCTGTCGAAAATGGGTGACGCGGCGGTGAATTTCTGTTATGATAGACCCGATAGGAGGTTTCTGCCATGGCAATGACAAAACGAAGAAGACGAAGAAGATCTCGGGGAAGAAGAAAAGCAGCGCCGATGCTGGCGGTATTTGTACTGATTGTACTGATTCTGGTAGGCGTAATGTTTGCTTTCCTGTATGAAAAATATAGCCCCTCCAAGGAACGCATGAGCTGGAATACCTATTTCGAGGTGACAGCCAGCGATGAGGCGGCAGTGATTTTAAATGATCAGATGATGGATTTTAAGGCCAGAGTCATCGACGGTGAGCCCTATGTGACCACCGATACCCTGTATGATTACCTGAATTCCCGTTTCTACTGGGATTCTCAGGAAAATCTGCTGTTGTATACGACGCCGACGGAGCTGATTACCGCTTCTGTGGGAAGCAATACCTACACGGTGGCGAAGCAGTCCTACACCGAGGATTACACGCCGGTGAAGGTGGACGGCGATACGGCTTATGTGGCCTTGAAATATATTCAGAAATATACCGGTATTCAGTATGAGCTGATGACGGACGAGGTAAACCGCGTCAATATCAAGACCAAATTCGGCACTGCGGAGACAGTGACTGTGAAGAAGAACGGCAATGTCCGCTACCGGGCAGGCATTAAGAGTCCGATTCTGACCGATGTAGCCAAGGGCGATATCCTGTATGTGCTGGAGGAGAAGGAGGACGTGGGCGACTGGACCAAGGTGCGCACTTCAAATGGCTTCATCGGATACATCCGCAATAAATACCTGGGCCAGAAGGGTGAGGAGACCACCGAGTCCAATTACACCGAGCCCGAGTACACGAGCATTTCCAAGGATTATACCATCAATATGGCATGGCATCAGGTGACCAACGCGGACGCCAACAGCAAGGTGCTGGAGACCATCGCGAATACCAAGGGCCTGACCACCATTTCCCCCACCTGGTTCTTCCTGAAGGATGATGACGGCAACATTGATTCTCTGGCAAGCCAGACTTATGTAAGCTACTGCCATCAGAACAACATCGAGGTGTGGGCGCTGGTGGAGGATATCACCCACAAGGACAGCATTACCGATAAGGAGATTCTGTCCCGGACCTCATCCAGACAGCGGCTGGTCAGCAACCTGATTGCCAAGGCCATCGAGTTTGATCTGGACGGTATCAATATAGACTTTGAGTATATCAATGAAGATTCCGCTAAGGGTTACGTGGAGTTCCTGCGGGAGCTGTCCATCATGTGCCGCCTGAACGGCATCATTCTTTCCGTGGACAATTACCGTCCGGCGGATCATAATCGCTTCTATAACCGGGCCGAGCAGGGTGTGGTGGTGGATTACCTGATTATCATGGGGTATGACGAGCATTACGCAGGCTCTGAGGAGGCCGGCAGCGTGGCAAGCATTAACTGGGTGCGCGAAGGCATCGAGGAGACCCTGAAGGAGGTTCCGGCGGAGAAGGTCATCAACGCAGTACCGTTTTACACCAGACTCTGGGAGGAGAGACCTAAGACTGCTGAGGAGCTGGCGCAGGAGTCCGATACGGATGATTACGTACCAAATGTAGTCAGCAGCAAGGCCTACGGCATGGACGCCATCGACAAGATCCTGGCCACTAACGGCGCGGAAAAGACCTGGGACGAGACCACGGGTCAGTATTACGCCGAGTATGTGGCGGACGGCAAGACCTATAAGGTTTGGCTGGAAGAAGAGGAATCCATCGCGCTGAAGGCGGCGTTGATTAAAGAATATAATCTGGCAGGTATTTCTGCATGGAAGCTCGGATTCGAGCGGCAGGATATCTGGGATACGATTTTGAAATACGTGAACTAAAAAACCAGAATGGCGTAAAAAAGACAGAGAAGCGTGATCATCAAGCTTGCTTGTAAGAACACGTTTCTCTGTCTTTTTTCATCAGATTATCATTCCTTAGGCTTTTCAGGTTTCCGAATTCCGTGTGAAGTAGCTTCCCCGGAGATACGCGCCAGTTCACTGAGCGGCAGCGTCAACTCTCCGCGCAGCCAGGCCACATAGACGGCGATGACGCCGGATACAAAATATTCTGCGTAAAGCCGCAGCTCCTGCGCCGGGAAATCTACCTTATCCTGATAGACGTCCACCGTGGTTTCGATAATGATACGCTTCACTTCCGACCAGAAAAACGCGTAGGGATTTTCCCTGGAAATAAAACGGTAAAATTCGATATCCGGTTCCATGAGCTGATTCAGACATTGGAATAATACGTCTACCTCGAAGGGGTTGGAAAAGAATCTTTTTTTTTCGAGAAGATGAAGAAGCTCGTCTATCTTTCGGTGAGCGGCGTCCCGCATGATATCCTCCAGGGTTTCATAGTGGAGGTAAAAGGTCTTGCGGGCGATATTAGCCCGGTGGGCCAGTTCTGAAATCGTAATCTTCTGATCTTTTTTCTCATAAATCAGTTCCAGATAGGCGTCGATGATAGCGTCTCGTGTTTTACTTACTCTTTTATCCATTTCTATGTACTCACTTTATTCTCAGATGTGTAGTATGTTACGAAACGAAACATACTGGTCATTGCTCTTTGTTATTTTTACATTATAATATATTTTTTAGGGAAAGATCAACGAGTATTCGTATTGAAAACATATATTCGGAGGAGGAAGAGGATTTCGATGAAGAAAGTGATGGAGATTTTCAAAAGAGATATTTCTCGGCTGGTGAAATCACCGGCGGCGATCATTGTGGCCGTGGGAATGTGCATCATTCCGGCGCTGTATGCGTGGTTTAATATTGCAGCGAACCGCGACCCGTACGGCAACACAGCCAACATCAAGGTGGCCGTAGCCAACAATGACGTGGGGGCCGAGAACAAAAAGCGAACCCTGGACGCGGGGCAGCAGATACTTGACCAGATGGAAGAGAATGACGATCTGGGTTGGGTATTTACGGACGAGGAGGATGCGGTAGATGGCGTAAAATCGGGAAAATATTACGCTGCTGTTGTGATACCGGAAACCTTCAGCGCGGATCTGCTGCAGATTGAGGACGGAACCCTCGGAGGTCCGGAGATCACATATTATGTAAATGAGAAGCGGAACGCGGTAGCGCCGAAGATTACGAATACAGGTTCTACTACCATTCAGAGCAAGATTGAGGAAGAATTTTATAAGGTAGCTTCCGAGGCTATTGCGGAGGAGCTGCAGGATCTGGGCGGATCTCTGGCGGATGATCTGGAGACCACCAACGACAATATTCTCAGTATGATTTCCGATGCGAGAGACAATTTCCGGGAGTACCGGCAGGTGCTGGCGGATTTCCAGTCAACCATCAGCCAGGGGACGACGCAGATTCAGCACGGCAAGACGACCCTGACGAAAGCAGTAAAAGCGGCGAATGCAGGAAGCAGCGCATTGCAGGACGCGAAGGATCTGCTGAAAAGCAGCCGGAAGAATGTAAGGGCCTTTGGAAGCACGTTTGATCAGAGCCTCAGTGATGGGGAAACTTATCTGAATAATGTCTATACCACAGCTTCCGTAAAACTGGCCGGACTGGAGTCTACAGCCAATCAGGCGGTAACGGCAGTGAGTACCGGTAAGAGCCTTGCGGAAAATATGAGCAAGGATGGACAGAGCGCGGTGACACAGCTGCAGGGCGTTCTGACGCAGATGCAGGGTTTGAGGAAAAAAGGCGAGGATAAACTTGCACTCGGCAAAGCGGGACTGCAACAGATTGAAGCTGGGCTGGAAGAAGCGGAAGCCGGACTGAAGCAATATGAAGCAGCTATTGCAGCGTGCGAGCAGAAGTTGGCTACCCTTGAAGAAGGAACTCCGGAGTACGAAGCAACGAAGGCACATAAGGAGCAGTTGGAAGGCGAAAAAGCAGTTGTAGAAGCGAAAAAAGCAGCTGGCGAAGCGAAAAAAGAAGAAGTATCTAAACAGGTGGAGGAGGGTCAAAAACAGCTCGATACCCTAAATAATGCGATCACCACGATTTCTGAAGTCCTGATTCCGACTCTCCAGAACGAACTGATTCCGAAGAGCGACGCCATGGCGGCCCAGCTTACCGAGCTGGACTCCAAGACCGGAAAACTCCAGACTATTATGTCAACTATCAGTACATCTAAGACTCAGATGGATACAATTCTGACTCAGGGAAAAACTACCCTGCGCAATTTCCGTTCCAGCCTGAATGGAAATCTGATGCCGGGTCTTCATTCCGCATTGGACACCGTATCCGGTGTCAGCAGCGATCTGAAGTCGGCCCTGGAGGATGCTTCCGCTACGGCGGATCAGATGCAGGGCGTTATGGATCAGCTGAGCAAAAGCCTGACAGAGGGATCTGAGGCACTGGGCAAGACCGGCGATACTCTGGCAAACCTGGATGAGCGGCTGGCAGGTATCCAGAACGATCTGGAGACACTGCGGGCGTCTGACGCATACAAGGACATTCTGGATCTGCAGGATGTGGATCCGGACGCAGTATCCAAATTTATGACTTCACCGATCGAGCTGAATACAACGACCTTCTATGAGGTAGAGGATTATGGCTCCGGTATGACCCCGTTCTATACCAATCTGGCCCTGTGGGTTGGCGGCATGGTTCTGATTGCGTTGTTGAAACAGGAGGTGGACGAGGACGAGAAGGTGAAGAAATTCACCCTGAACCAGGCTTATTTCGGACGCCAGATTCTTTTCATTATTCTGTCGGTGGTACAGTCCCTGATTATCTGTCTGGGCGATCTGTATCTTTTAAAGGTACAGTGTGTCCATCCGGGACTCTTTATCCTGACGGGAGTCATAGCGGGTCTTATTTATCTGAGCCTGATTTACTCCATTACGGCGGCATTTAAGCACGTTGGCCGTGCCATCTTCGTATTCCTGGTTATCATCCAGATTCCGGGCTCCACAGGAACCTTCCCGGTGGAAATGATGGGTGGCTTCTACAAAGCCATTTACCGGCTGATGCCCTTCACTTACAGCAATACAGCGATGCGTGAGTGCATCGGTGGCATGTATTATAATACCTGGCTGAAAAATATCGGAATCCTGGCGGCATACTTACTGCTGTCCCTGTTTATCGGACTGGTGCTGCGGCCATTGCTCCTGAATCTGAACGTTCTGTTTGACCGGAAGCTGGCAGAGGCAGATCTGATTATCTATGAGGAAAATGATAAGACGACAGATCTGACGCCGGAGCTGGTGGCGAGGGCGCTTCAGAGCGACAGCGAGGCAAGAGAGGAATATACTGAACGCGCGCGGCGCTTTGAGAAGAACTATAAGAGACGGAAACGCTTCGGCTTTCTGGCTATGGCGATTGTGCCGTTGATTTTCCTGGTACTGATGTTCAGTGTAGAATCCAAGCTGGTATTCCTGGTGCTGTGGATCTGCGCACTGATTGGCCTGTCCATGTATCTGATCTGGCTGGAATATCACCATGAACGGATGCAGAAGCAGCTGAAACTGATGGGTCTCTCTGACGGAGAGCTTCTGGCAGCGTTAAAGGAGGAGCAGGCATGAGAAACATCATACAGATTTTTTTGAGAGATATACGTAAAATAAAAGGAAATACCATTGCCATGATTATCATGGTGGGTATTCTGGTGGTGCCCACGCTGTATGCCTGGTTCAATATCGGCGGAAGCTGGGATCCGTATGAAAATACCTCAGATATTAAAATCGCGGTGGCCAGCGATGATGCAGGCTACCAGGGAGAACTTCTGCCGCTGGATATCAATCTGGGCGATCGGGTGCTGACCTATTTCCATGAAAATGACGAAATGGACTGGGTATTCACGGACAGCGAGGAAGCGGTCGAGGGAACCAAGTCCGGGAAATATTACGCGGCCATCGTAGTGCCGGAAAGCTTCAGCGAGGATATGATGACGCTGTTCTCGGTGAATAAGAATCTGAAAAATCCGGAGCTTCTGTACTATGCGAATGGTAAGAAGAACGCCATTGCTTCCATCGTGACGGAGAAAAAGGCAGACGCGGTACAGGGAGAGGTCAGCGAGAAATTTGTGAAGGCAATTTCCAAGGCGGCGTTAGAAGCCATGAAAACCGTGGTAAATGTGGCTGATGAGGCGGACCAGTCGGATCTGGTGGATAACCTGATCGACAATCTGGACGATATTTCTGCGGATCTGGTGGCGGCAGCAGGAACCGTGGATGCATTTGAGAGTATGGCATCCGCGACACAGACCATGCTGAGTACCACATCCACATTTCTGAAAGACACCCAGAACCGCACGGATGGCGATCTGGATTCCCTGGGCAATATCGAGGGAAGCATTAACGATGTGAAAAGTGCCATGGACGGAACGACAGACCAACTGAACGAGGCGCTGAAATCCAGCGCTGCTCTGTATAAGCAGATGGCGACAGCTGTGCAGCAGGGAATTCAGGCGGCAGCCGCCTCCAATGACATGACACAGCTTAAGAACACGTTGACAGGTCTGGACGCACAACTGGAGGCGTCGATTACATCCTACAGTGATTCCGCCACAAAGCTGACGGATGCAGCCAACAGCCTGGTATCAGCGGTAGGAACCGACGCGGGTCTCAATGCAGTGGCGGGTGACCTGAATAATACCATTATTTTGATGAAGAGTCTGCGCTCAGCGATTGCGCAGGTATCCACATCCGTAGGCAGCATGACCACCGATGCGGCAGCTGCCCAGAAAGAGCTGGACGCTTTGGTGACAAAAATGGTGAATAGCGCAGCCACCGTCCAGAAAGACTACGAGGACAACGTCAAAGGCGCTCTGGACGACCTGGCGGATTCCGTAGGAAATGCGGATTCCAAGGTTTCCTCTCTTCTGAATTCCATGGACGAGGGATTGGATGGCGTCTACAAGCTTTCTGATTCTACCGAGTCGGATCTGGCAAAGCTGGAGCGGACATTGAAGACTTCCGGAGTTATCCTGAATAAGGGCGCAGAGGATCTCACCGATCTGGCTGACCGCTTGCGTAACGAGAAGGATCGTGACAGCCTGGACACCATAGATTCTCTGCTGGACGAGGATCTGGATGTGGTGGGCAGCTTTATCTCCACGCCGGTGGAACTGACTACAGAGCATGTCTATGAGGTGGAGAACTACGGCTCTGCCATGGCTCCCTTCTACACCACCCTGGCCATCTGGGTGGGCGGCGTGGTCATGGCGGCTATGCTGAAGGCAGGCGTGAAGGAGAAAGAGCTTATCGGTCTTACAAAGGTAAGGAATTATCAGAAATATCTGGGCAGATACCTGCTGTTCCTGATTCTGGGACTTCTGCAGGCGACTCTGATTTGCCTGGGCGACCTGTATTTCCTGGGAATCCAGTGTAAGAGTCCGGTACTCTTCATGCTGGCAGGCTGGGTGACGAGTCTGGTTTATGTAAACCTGATTTATACCCTGTGCATTTCCTTTGGCGACATCGGAAAGGCAGTCAGCGTTATCATGATGGTTCTGCAGGTGGCAGGAACAGGCGGAAACTTCCCCATCGACCTGGCGCCGGCTTTCTTCCGGAAGCTGTACAACGCCCTGCCTTTTGTATACAGCATGAATGCCATGCGTGAGTGTGTGGCAGGCTTCTACGGCAACTACTACTGGGAACAGTTGGGTACCCTGCTCCTGTACCTGATTCCGTCACTGCTTCTCGGACTGGTTTTGAGACTGCCGATTATCAAGTGGAACGAGCATTTTGAAGAGAAGCTGGAGAGTACGAAGCTGTTTTAATGAGAGATAGAGCAGTTATGTGGCAAGAATGAACTGAATCCGTCATATATTCTAAAAACAGAATATATGGCGGATTTTTTATGGGTTTTTTTAAAAAAATACAGGATAGGAAAGGAAGGGCGGCAAGGCTGGGAGGGGTATTTCAGGGCCGGGAGCACAGGCTGGGAATCCTGATGGCGGCGCTGGTTCTTACGGCAGCCGCAGTGTGCGGGCGAAGCGGCGGCCTGCGGGAGGCAGTGTCAAAACAGGTTGCAGGAACGGATTCCCGGCTGGTGATTATCGACGCAGGTCATGGCGGCGACGATCCGGGAAAAATCGGCGTGGACGGCGTGCAGGAGAAGGACCTGAATCTGAAAATGGCGCTGGCCCTGCGGGATTTGCTGGAGCAGCAGGATGTGGCGGTGCTGATGACCAGAGAAGACGCAGGCGGTCTCTACGACGAGCGGACATCCAATAAAAAGGTACAGGATATGCGGCGGCGATGTGAGTTGATCAACAAAGAAAAACCGGCCTGCGTGGTCAGTATTCATCAGAACAGTTACCATGAAGAAAGCATTCACGGTGCGCAGGTATTCTATTACAAGACTTCAAAGGAGAGTGAGGATTTGGCGAAGATTCTTCAAAAAGAGCTGGTGCGCGTGGCGGAACCTGCGAACCACCGGCAGGCCAAGGCCAATGACACTTATTATCTTCTGAAAAAGACGGAGGCACCGACAGTCATCGTGGAATGCGGGTTCTTAAGCAACTGGGAGGAGTGCGCGAAGCTCCGGAATGAGGACTATCAGGCGAAGCTTGTATGGGCCATTCAGATGGGAATTTTGAAATATCTGAATAAAAAATGATGGGGAAATAAGTTTACATAATATGGAATAAATCATATGAACAATTCGTTGCTATTCCGGTAAAAAAATGCTATAATTTACCCAGAACTGTGGACTGATAGTGAAATCAGTCTGAAAACATCTAAAATTATGTAATTTGTTCAGTACAGCCCGAAGCACTAGCTGCTGAGGGTGTAAGAAAGTGATTCAGGGGTGCAAAATTCCGTCGGCGAAGCCGATTCTCATGGATTTTGCATCGTAACTGGTCAGGTACTGAACAGTTATTAAAATGTCATAGGAGGACAAACAAATGATAGCATTAGGCTGCGATCACGGCGGATACGATCTGATGCAGGAAGTGATTGCCTATCTGGACAAAAATGGTCTGGAATACAAGAACTTCGGCTGTGACAACGCAAAGGACGCTGTGGATTATCCGGATTACGCAAAGGTGGTGGCAGAATCCATCCTGAGGGGAGAGTGCGACAAGGGAATTCTGATCTGTGGAACCGGCATCGGCATCTCCATTACCGCCAACCGTTATAAAGGAATCCGTGCGGCGCTGTGTACCGACTGTTTCTGCGCAGAGGCAACCAGACAGCACAATGACGCCAATATTCTGGCCATGGGTGGCCGCGTGGTTGGGCCGGGACTGGCGATTAAGATCGTGGACACGTTCCTGAACACTCCGTTCTCCGGAGCAGAGCGCCACGCCAGAAGAATCAGTAAAATCGAGCACGAATAAAATTATCATGTAGAAAAGGGAGACAAAAGAAATGTCAAAAGTAGTAGTAATGGATCACCCGCTGATTGCCCATAAAATCGGTATTATCCGCAGAAAAGAGACCGGTACCAGAGAGTTCCGTGATATGGTAAGTGAAATCGGAGCACTGATTACCTACGAGGCTACGAAGGATCTGAAGCTGCAGGACGTGGAGATTGAGACTCCGATTTGCAAGACCACCGTAAAAGAGCTGGCAGGAAAGAAGCTGGCGGTTATCCCGATTCTGCGCGCGGGCCTCGGTATGGTAGAAGGCGTTCTGACCATGATCCCGTCCGCAAAGGTAGGTCATATCGGTCTGTACAGAAATGAGGAAACTCTGGAGCCGGTAGAATACTACTGCAAGATTCCGAAGGACTGCAGCGAGAGAGATGTATTTGTGGTAGACCCCATGCTGGCTACCGGCGGCTCTGCCATCGCGGCGATCCAGATGCTGAAGAACCGTGGCGTAAAGAATATGCGTTTCCTGTGTGTTATCGCGGCTCCGGAAGGCGTAAAGAAGCTGCAGGAGGCACATCCGGACGTGGATATCTACATCGGTGCCCTTGACGAGCATCTGAACGAGAACGGATACATCGTTCCGGGTCTGGGCGACGCAGGCGACAGAATTTTTGGAACCAAGTAAATTGCCGGAGGTAAGAGGCATGGGAGACAAGCGGAAGGATTACATCAGCTGGGATGAATATTTCATGGGCGTGGCGCTGCTTTCCGGGATGCGGTCCAAGGATCCCGGTACCCAGGTGGGCGCCTGCATCGTAAGCCAGGATAACAAGATTCTGTCCATGGGCTATAACGGATTCCCCAAGGGCTGCGACGATGACGATTTCCCCTGGGCGCGGACGGCGGAGACGGCCAATGAGACCAAGTACCCCTTCGTGACCCATGCGGAACTGAATGCTATTCTCAATTACCGTGGCGGCAGCCTGGAGGGCGCAAAGATTTATGTGGCCCTGTTTCCCTGCAATGAATGTGCCAAGGCCATCATTCAGGCAGGCCTGAAGACCGTCGTCTATGCCTGCGACAAATACGCGGACACCGCCGCTGTGCTGGCGTCCAAGCGCATGTTCCGGGCAGCGGGCGTGGAGTTGGTGCCCTATCGCCATACAGGACGGCAGATTACGCTGGAAGTGTAAAGAGAGTATTATAGAAAATAAGAAAACGTCGATATGTAAGAGGCTATTTTAGCTATCAAAGGCAGATTCAGAATCTGGCATTTGATAACGGGACAAAACTCTTATATATCGGCGTTTTAATTTTGCTCTATAGGAAATACCGTGTCACATTAAAGCACGAAAGACATGCTTCCTATAGAGCAAAAAACCCTCCGGGGGATGCGCACACTTTTTTATGTCTAAAAACAATGTTGACAATAGAATGTCAGAGAAGGCTCTGGGGTTTTAGTCCTCCGGCCAATACCCCTCCAGTGCAGGCAGCAGCGCCCCATCATAAATCAGCTGCAGCAGCGCGTTCAGTTTCCGAAGAGAATCCAGAAGCTGATCCGATGTAATCAGCTTCTTCTCCAACGCCTCGGCCAGTTCATCCAGATCCACCACCTTGATGAGCCCGGAAGGATAAATCAGCACATCCGCCAGCAGATCCGTGAAGGTGAAGGTATCCGTGTCCGCGTCATACTCTGTGGCAATGATATCGCAGTACCAGCAGATCAGCTTCCCCTGATGGTCAATGAAACGACTGACCTTCCAGCCTTCCTTCAGCAGAAAACAGGACGAGCCGTGATGCAGCTCCTTTTTGGGCTTAATGGTGGTCCAGCGGGTCACCAGCAGCCGGTCGCTGCGGTGGATGACCATGTCCTTTTCCAGACGCAGGGTTTCCAGAGGGATCAGACGTTTGCGAATCAGGGTGGGATGTTGTACCATGGCGGGGCCTCCTTTTACTGATGGTTTTTTACAAGCGTAAGGGAATCGTTTTCTACATACTCCTTTTCCGCGGAGCGGCGGTTGTAATAGGTTCTCTTATATACATCCGGATCCGCCACCAGCAGGAACTCCGAGGGCGTGTATCCGGTGATTTCCTTGAACACCCGATTGAAGGTGCGGATATTGTTGAAGCCGCAGGACAGGGCCACGTCCGTGATCTTTTTACCGGTGTTCCGAAGCTGTGAAGCAGCCCGTTCCACTCGGACCAGGTTCAGATAAGTGACGAAATTGATGCCCATGAGCTTCTTAAAAGTCTTGGAGAAATGGCTGTTGCTGAAATTCATCCGGGAGGCAGCGAATTCCAGAGTAATATTGTCGGCATAATGTTCGTCCATATAGGACAGCAGATCCTGCAGATCCCCCAGCATCCGGGAGCGCCGGTCATCGGGAAGCTGCTCGGCGTCGGTCCGGGGATGACAGCGTTTTAAGAGCGCCCAGAAGGCCTGAATGGAAGAACTGACCACTTCCTGGTAAAATGGCTTTTTCTGTTCCAGCTCCCGGGAAACCGTGTCGATGAGATCTGTAAGCTGCCCGGAGAGTCCGAAGGTGTCCAGCTCTGCTTTGGTGATGAGCGGATGCATAAAACCCGGATTCTGAAAAAGCGGCCCGAGAATGGATGTATCAAAGATAAGAAAATCCAGCACATTGTCCATCCCATGGGAATCGCTGTAATGGATCATCCCGCTCTCACAGACGGTCAGATCCCCGGCGTGCGCCAGAAAGGTCTGATCGGTAATGCTTAAAAGACAGGAGCCCGAGCGCACGTAGATCAGCTCAATTTCCTTATGCCAGTGGGCCAGAAATCCCACATTTTCATAACGGGAATGCCAGACCATATAGTCAGAGTCATAGTTTCGCACTTCATGGAAAGCTTTCATAATAAAAAATCTCCTGCCACGTAAGAATTCGGTCGAAAGTGATAAAAGACGTTCCTTTTATATAGAAAAAGTATAACAACTAGCACAAAAAATGTCCATATCATAACAGAAATTTACGTGCATTTTTTAATGAAATGTTATATAATGTGATCATCAGAAACGTGAAAATCTATTTTTATAAAATGGAGGGTTTAAAAAGTGGCAAAATCTAGATTAATTGGCGATTATCCTGTAATCGGTATCCGTCCGACTATCGACGGAAGAAGAGGAGCTCTTGATGTAAGAGGATCCCTGGAAGAGCAGACCATGGGTATGGCAAAAGCAGCGGCAAAGCTGTTTGAGGAGAATATCCGTTATTCCAACGGTGAGCCGGTAAAGGTGGTTATCGCAGACACCACCATCGGTCGTGTAGGCGAGGCAGCTGCCTGCGCAGACAAGTTCCGTAAAGCAGGCGTAGACATCACCCTGACCGTTACTCCCTGCTGGTGCTACGGCTCCGAGACCATGGACACCGACCCGTTGACCATCAAGGGCGTATGGGGACTGAACGCTACCGAGAGACCGGGCGCTGTATACCTGGCTTCCGTACTGGCTACCCATGCACAGAAGGGACTTCCG
Source organism: Laedolimicola sp. (assembly GCF_051972735.1). Taxonomy (NCBI): domain Bacteria; kingdom Bacillati; phylum Bacillota; class Clostridia; order Lachnospirales; family Lachnospiraceae; genus Laedolimicola; species Laedolimicola sp. Next base: position 16,368 of record NZ_JBOKYU010000025.1, read on the forward strand.
GCATTCGGTATCTACGGACATGACGTTCAGGATGCTGACGATGAGATCATCCCGGAGGACGTAAAGGCAAAGCTTCTCCGCTTTGGCCGCGCCGCAGTGGCAGCAGCAAGCATGAGAGGAAAATCCTACCTGCAGATTGGTTCCGTTACCATGGGTATCGGCGGATCCATCATCAGCCCGGAATTCATCGAGGAATATCTGGGAATGCGTGTGGAGTCTGTAGACGAGGTTGAAATTATCCGTCGTATGACAGAGGGTATCTACGATCATGAAGAGTTTGAGAAGGCTCTGAAGTGGGCGAAAGAGACCTGTACTATCGGCTTTGACAAGAACCCGCCTGAGCTTCAGATGACTGAGGAGCAGAAGGAAGAGCAGTTCGAGTTTGTTGTAAAAATGGCAGTTATCATCAAAGAGCTGATGAACGGCTGTGATAACCTGGATCCGAAGTTCTCCGAGGAAGCTATCGGACACAACGCTCTGGCAGCAGGCTTCCAGGGACAGAGACAGTGGACAGACTTCTATCCCAACGGTGACTTTGCAGAGGCAATGCTGAACACCTCCTTCGACTGGGAAGGCGCAAGAGAGCCGTACATCCTGGCTACCGAGAACGACGTATTGAACGGACTGGGCATGATGTTCATGAAGCTTCTGACCGGTCGTGCTCAGATGTTCGCGGATGTTCGTACCTACTGGAGCGGAGACGCAGTAAAGAGAGTTACCGGTTATGATCTGGAAGGCAAGGCAAAAGAGGCTGACGGCTTTATCCACCTGATCAACTCCGGCGCATGCTGTCTGGATGCCTGCGGCGAAGTAAAGGATGAGAACGGCAACGGCACCATGAAGCAGTGGTGGGATGTAACCGAAGAGGATCAGAAGAAGATTATGGAAGCAACCACCTGGAACGCAGCTGACAACGGCTACTTCCGTGGCGGCGGATTCTCCTCCCGTTTCCTGACCAGAGCTGAGATGCCGGCTACCATGATTCGCCTGAATCTGGTAAAAGGACTTGGACCGGTTCTGCAGATTGCAGAGGGCTGGACCATCAACCTGCCGGATGATGTATCCGATACTCTGTGGAAGAGAACAGACTATACATGGCCCTGCACATGGTTCGCACCGCGCTGCACAGGCGAGGGCGCATTCAAGACCGCTTACGATATGATGAACAACTGGGGCGCAAACCATGGCGCTATCAGCTACGGCCATATCGGCGCAGACCTGATTACCCTCTGCTCCATCTTAAGAATCCCGGTATGTATGCACAATGTTCCGGAAGAGGAGATCTTCCGTCCGGCAGCATGGAACGCATTCGGTATGAACAAAGAGGGACAGGACTTCCGTGCATGCAAGGCATACGGCCCGCTGTACAAGACTATCCGTTAATTCGAAAGGAGAAGTTACATACGGGAGCATGGAACTGCGAGGTTCCGTGCTCCTTTTGCTCTATAGGAAACACCGTGTTACGTTAAAGTGCGAAAACTATGATTCCTATAGAGCAAAAAGCCCCTCCGGAGGATCGCACTGCGACAGAGCAGCTTTCTCGTACATTAAAATAAAAAAACGTATATCTGGGAAGATGACCAATTAACAGATGACGGGAGAAAAAATTTGACAAAAATCTGACTTGCAATATGGAAGGGACTCTGCTAAAATGAACAATATTGCAAAAAGAGAATACTGGGCAAACCTGCTGAAAAGCAGGGACGCAAAGCCAAAAGGGTCTAAGGGTAAAACTATGACAGCCGGTTGCTATTGGAAGTCCGAAAAGAATTCTGATATGTTTGGATGCTGTGATTTGTGCGCCTGTTTTGACGCCTGTTGCAGTATTTTTTATGTAATAGGAAATTCCGATGGAATCCCTATTACATAAAAACTATTATATGATAAGAGCTTTTCGAAGCTGTGTGAGCGGCATAGAAGGGTTACTTATAAGAGGGGAATGTGAGAGAATCACGGAAAATACGCCGGGGGCGAAAGCCTTCGGCGTATTTTCGTGTGAGCAAGGTGATAGGACAATGATTTATTCAAAACAGTCGATGGTATCTTCTGTCGCAATCGTAATCGGAACTTTGATGTAATAGAATGCGGGCTTCTGCTTTTTTTGAGATTTTTTTCCGGACAGGAAAACCCCGTTGGAGGTTGCGCTTTTTCGAGATACGGGGTATGATAGATAAGGTGAGAAAGATAACACTGAATCAGACGAGGAGGAACGATCATGTCATTTGTTACATCAGAAAAGATGCTTTTGGACGCACAGAAGGGCGGCTACGCCGTAGGCGCTTTCAATGTGGAGAATATGGAAATGGTAATGGCCGTTATCGCGGCGGCAGAGGAGCTTCGGGCGCCGCTGATGCTGCAGACTACACCGTCCACCATTAAGTACGCGGGACTGGATATGTATCTGGCAAATGTAAAGGCGGCCGCTGAGCGCGCCAGCGTTCCGGTGTGTCTGCACCTGGATCACGGCGATAGCTTTGACCTGGCTATGCGGGCGCTGCGGACCGGCTACACTTCCATCATGATTGACGGTTCCCACAATGTGTTTGAGGAAAATATAGCGGTAACCAAGGCCGTAGCAGACGCCTGCAGACCTTCCGGAATCCCGGTAGAGGCGGAGCTTGGCAAGGTCGGCGGCAAAGAGGACGATCTGGACGGCGGCGAGGGCAATGGTTATACAGATCCGCTGGAGGCAAAAGAATTCGTGGAGCGCACCGGCGTAACATCCCTGGCCGTAGCTATCGGAACCGCTCACGGTGTATACAAGGGAGTACCGAAGCTGGATCTGGACCGCCTGGCTGAGATCCGGAAAGTCGTAGATATCCCGCTGGTACTGCACGGAGCAAGCGGCCTGTCCGAGGAAGCAGTGGTAGAGAGCATCAAGCGCGGTATCTGCAAGGTCAACTTCGCCACAGAGCTTCGTATCGCCTATACCGACGGCGTGAAGGAATTCCTGGCGGCAAACCCGGACGCCTTCGATCCGAAGAAGTATGGCAAGGTAGCCATGGAGCACGTGAAAGCCATCGTGGAGACGCGTATGAAGATGTGCGGCTGCACGGACAGAGTTTAAGAGGCTGAAAAAAACGCAGGGGCTGTGTAACAGCAGCCTCTGCGTTGCGAGCGCAATTGGAAATAAATGGGAGAATAGAAAGTGAACGTAGAGACCATGCAGACAGACCGCAGGCGGCAGCACCTGATTTTTATCGGCCTGTTTCTTTTATTACAGGTGATTTTCATATGGAGGAGCTTCTACGGCTTCAATACGGCGGATGAGATGTATTTTATCGGCTGTTCGGAGCGTATTTTCCGGGGAGAGAAAATTCTGATCGATGAGTGGAATCCGACCCAGCAGCTCTGTTCCTTTCTGTTACATCCCATTTACAGCCTGATCCGGACGGTCATGGGGTCTACGGAAGGAATTGTGATGGCGAGCCGGTTTGCCTATCTGGTGTACTCCGGCGTGCTGACGCTGTTCTTCTATCTGCGGTTTCAGCGGCGTGGATATGCTTCCTTCGGACCAACGTTTTTGTTCGCGATTTTCGCGCCCTTCAGTATCTGCGCCATGTCCTATAATTCCATCGAATTCGGCATCCTGCCGGTACTGCTGGCGGTGCTCTCGGCGGATATGGAGCATTCGGTGCCGGAATATATCCTGTGCGGCATTCTGATGGCGGTGATCGTGCTGGCGAATCCCTTCGCGGTGCTGATGTACGCCGGGTACGGACTGATTTGCCTGATTGCCACGGTGCGCGGGCGTCGGAGAGGGACGAAGCCGGAGGGCGTGCTGCAGTTTCGGAATTTCCTGTGGATGACCCTGGGCGCAGGTATTATCCTGCTACTGTTCCTGGCCTTTATCTTCCAGCGGGGAACTTTATCAGAGATGCTGGCCAATGTGCCTCACATCGTGGGAGATTCCGAGCATCAGGAGGGGTATCTTTACAAGACCGGGCGGTATTTCCATCTGTGCTTTAAAAATTATAAATGGATGTTTGTGGGGCTTTTATTCGTGTATGGTGCGACCCTGTTTGATAAAAAGCGGTACAGCCATAGCTCTGTATATATGATTCTGGCGGCGGTGTGCGTCGTGCCTTATTTGATTTATTATGGGTTTGTTTTTGAACATATTACAGTGAATTATCAGATGCTGCCGCTGGCGTTCTGGTGCCTGGAGGCTTATTTTGTCACAGAGCATAAGGAAAAGCGGTTGTTTTATGGCTGGTATCTTCCGGCCATGTTGTTCACGATGATTGTGCAGTACGCGACCAATACGGGAATTGTGACCCTGAGCGTGGCTTACGGCATGTGCTCCTGTGTGGGACTGATTTTCGCGGCGGACTGGATGAAGGAAGAGAGACAGCGGTGGCAGTGTGCGCGGCGGGCGGACAGTGGTGGAAAGGCGGGACTGTGCCGGGCGGCGAAGCGCCGGCGGGTGGCATCGCTCTGTGTAGCCGGTGTGCTGCTGATACAGTTTGCGGGCACCTTCTGGCTGCGGATGACCTATGACTGGGGCGATGAGCGAGGCTGGCTTCTGGATACCCGGATGGAGCGCGGACCGCTGAAGGGTGTGTATACAACCCGGGGGACAGCAGAATGGTACGCGAACGTGTTGGATGAACTGGATATGCTGAAGCTCACTGCGGATGACGAATTGATGGTGGTGGGCGTGGCGCCCTGGATTTATCTCTACTCGGATGCCGGCTGCGGTAATTATTCCACCTGGCAGGTTCACGAGGGAAGTACCCAACTCCATGATTATTACGAGCTGCACCCGGATAAATTCCCGGATGTGGTTTATATGGCCCACTGGGCGGAGGAGTTTATGGCCTGCGATTTGTCGCACCTGTTCACGGACAGAGGCTACACCATCGTGTACCGGGGAACCGGCACCGTACTCATGTCCCCGGAGCGGGGGGCAGCTTTTATGGCAGAATAAGAAAAATATGGAAAATAAACGGCAAGGGCGTCGGAGGGATCCGATGCTCTTTACTTATGGAGTGAATGTTTACAAAAAATTTAGATTTTTTTGAGAGAGTTTCGAAGCGCCCGCCGGGGGAGTATGGTATAATAAAATAGATTTATCCTGTCGGATGGCATTCGAAGGAGATTATATAAAAGCCTAGGACATTCCGTGGATATCCCAGAGAATTGTAATTATTTATAAAATAAAGAGGGCTCATCATGAAACTGAAGACAAAACTTCTGATTACCTTTTTAATATTAATACTGGCTCCGATTATGTTCACCTCGCTGGCCTTCTTCGGCATCAGCCGCTACCAGATGAACGCGGTCAAGAAGCTCTACGGCGTGGAAAATGCCAGCTATGAGACCCTGTCCAATACGCCGGCCATGCTGAGCCGGATTACCAAGGACGCTTATACCGGGATGCAGGCGAAGTCTGAGAGCGATCCGGACGCCTTCGAGGACACCGCCTATCTGGATTCCGTGAACCTGGATCTGGAGGCCAGGTATTCCTTCCTGGTAGTGCGGAAAGACCAGGATTATATCTATGTAGGAAAGGATACGGATCAGGATCAGGAAGAACTGCTGGGCAGCCTCCCGGATTATAAGATGCAGGAATCGGATCAGGATGTGGGAATCTATATCGGCGGCGATCTGCAGGCGCTAGTGAAGCAGTTGGATTTCTCTTTTACGGATGGAGAGGAAGGAACAGCTTTTATTGTCACGTCCGTCGGCAGTATGATTCCCGAGGTGGAATCTATGGTAACGGACAGCGTGCTGGTGCTGGTCATGATTTTGATATTCACCAGCCTGATTCTGACGGCCTGGATTTATAAGAGTATCGTTACCCCTATTCACCATTTGCAGGTGGCCACTAAGAAGATTACCGACGGCAATCTGGATTTTGAGATGCCGGCGGGCGGCGACGACGAGATCGGCGAGCTCTGTACGGATTTTGAGGAAATGCGGCGGCGCCTGAAGGAATCCGCTGAGGAGAAGCTGGAGTCCGAGCGGCAGAATAAAGAACTGATCAGCAATATTTCCCATGATCTGAAGACGCCTATCACGGCGGTCAAGGGCTACGTGGAGGGCATCATGGACGGCGTGGCGGATACGCCGGAAAAGCAGGAAAAGTACATCCGTACTATTTACAATAAGGCCAATGACATGGAGCGGCTGATCAATGAGCTGACCTTCTATTCCAAGATTGATACGAACCGGATCCCGTACACCTTTGACCGGATTAATGTGAATGCTTACTTTGCGGATTGCGTAGAGGAGCTTTCCTTGGAGCTGGAGGAACAGAATATCGAGCTGGCTTATTTCAACTATGTGGATGAGGACGTACAGGTCATCGCCGACGCGGAGCAGATCAAGCGTGTCATCAATAATATCGTCAGCAATTCCATTAAATACATTGACAAGCCCAAGGGCTACATTAATATCCGCGTGAAGGACGTGGGCGATTTCGTCCAGGTGGAAATCGAGGACAACGGCAAGGGTATTGCTACCAAGGATCTGCCGCTGATCTTCAACCGGTTCTACCGGACCGACGCGTCCCGCAATTCGTCTAAGGGCGGCAGCGGCATCGGACTGTCCATCGTGAAGAAGATCATCGAGGATCATGGCGGAAAGGTCTGGGCCACGAGTAAGGAAAATACAGGAACAGTGATGTACTTTGTTCTTAGAAAATATCAGGAGGTGCCGGCAACATGAGTAAGATTTTGATTGTAGAGGATGAAGAGGCCATTGCGGATCTGGAGAAGGATTACCTGGAGCTGAGCGGCTTTGAGGTGGAGATTGCTTCGGATGGCACCAGTGGCCTGAAAAAGGCTTTGGAAGAGGAATTCCATTTGGTGATTCTGGATCTGATGCTGCCGGGCGTGGACGGTTTTGAAATCTGCCGTCAGATTCGGGAAGTGAAGAATATTCCGATTATTATGGTTTCGGCCAAGAAGGATGATATTGACAAAATCCGTGGTCTGGGTCTGGGCGCGGACGACTATATGACGAAGCCCTTCAGCCCAAGTGAATTGGTAGCCCGCGTGAAGGCTCATCTGAACCGCTATGAGCGCCTGGTGAGCAGCAATGTGAAGGAGAACAGTATCATCGAGATTCGTGGCATCAAGATCGACAAGACCGCCCGCCGGGTCTGGGTCAACGGCGAGGAGAAGAACTTCACCTCCCGTGAGTTTGATCTGTTGGCCTTCCTGGCGGAGAATCCGAACCATGTATTTACCAAGGAGGAACTGTTCCGGAAGATCTGGGATATGGATTCTGTGGGAGATATCGCAACGGTAACCGTGCATATTAAGAAGATTCGGGAGAAGATCGAGGTGAATTCGGCGAAGCCGCAGTATATTGAGACTATATGGGGTGTTGGTTACCGCTTTAAAGTCTGATAAAACGTGCCCCATATAGTCCTGCTCCGCAGGAATAAAGTGCTGCGCACGGCGATGGGGTGTTGGTTACCGCTTTAAAGTCTGATAAAACGTGCCCCATATAGTCCTGCTCCGCAGGAATAAAGTGCTACGCACGGCGATGGGGCGTTGGTTACCGCTTTAAAGTCTAAATAAGATATTAAAATTGGGAGCTGCGATGCAGCTCCCTTTTGCGTACTTAGAATTATTAATGCAGCTCCCCATTCCGATACCGTGTCAGCAGCGCCTGGATTCTGTCGTAGGGATCCAGGAGGTCGCTGATGGATACGTCGTGGTTCAGGGTATCGATGAGCAGGGCGATGTACTTGCTCATGTCACAGTTTACATAATATGGGCGGCTTAAGAGCTCCGGCGTCTGGTATACCAGATTTGTGGAGAATAGTTTGGTCAGCAGGCCCTCCTCAAAGGCTTTGTCAAATTCCGCCAGTCCGTTGGTAAACAGGGCGAAGGTGCAGAAGACGAAGATACGGTTGGCTCCGCGACTCTTCAGCTCCTTCATAACCTCAATCATGCTCTCACCGGAGGAAATCATATCGTCCACGATGATCATGTCCTTGCCCTCGATATCGGAGCCCAGGAATTCATGAGCTACGATGGGATTGCGGCCATTTACCACGCGGGTGTAGTCCCGGCGCTTGTAGAACATACCCATATCGAGACCCAGCACGTTGGCCAGATAGACAGCGCGGGACATACCGCCCTCGTCCGGGCTGATGACCAGCATATGATTGCTGTCGATCTGCAGACCCGGTGTGCTGTTCAGAAGGCCCTTGACCAGCTGATAAGCCGGAGTCACGGTCTCAAAGCCGTGAAGGGGTATAGCGTTCTGGACACGGGGATCGTGCGCCTCGAAGGTGATAATGTTCTCAACGCCCATGGCAACCAGCTCCTGCAGGGCCAGCGCGCAGTCCAGGGACTCTCGGGAGCTCCGCTTATGCTGGCGGCTCTCATAGAGGTAGGGCATAATTACGGTGATACGGCGGGCTTTTCCACCGATAGCAGCGATGACGCGCTTCAGATCCTGGAAATGGTCGTCCGGGGACATGTGGTTGGTGTAATTGTACAGGTTGTAAGTCAGACTGTAATTGCACACATCTACCATCAGATAAAGGTCATTTCCGCGGACAGAAGCTTTGATGGAGCCCTTTCCTTCTCCGGAACCAAACCGGGGTGTGTAAGCCTTAATCAGATAGGAGTCACGTTCATAGCCGGTGAAGGCGATGTTGGACTTGTGCTCCAGATCGTTGCTGTGACGCCACTCGACCAGATAGTCGTTGACCTTTTTACCAAGCTCCTCACAGCTATTTAAGGGGATCAGGCCCAGAGACCCGACGGGAATAGTTTCGAGAACACGCTGGCTGCGCTGCAATAACATAATTGTTACCTCCGTAAATTTATGAGTTAGTGTTATATAATTTTTTCTTGATTCGAATATCGCTTCCGGGCAGCTGCCGGATGGTGTAGCTGCTGATGATCCGGGAAAGGGTACGCTCAGAGTAGATGCTGCGGAGCGCCTCCATATCCAGATTCGAGGAAATCAGCGTGGACTTTTTACGCAAAATCCGCTCATTGATACACAGGAAAAATTGGGATACCGTAAAGGAATTCGGCAGCTCCGTGCCCAGATCGTCGATGATCAGCAGGTCACAGTCAAAGAGATAGGGGTAGGTCTGCTGGTAATTCTGCGCGCTACGCTCGCCTCCAAAAGCTGCTTTCGACAGCATATCGAAGAGCTGAAAGGCGGTCAGGTAGACGACGGAATGGCAGCTGTCCATGAGCTCCTTGGCAATGCAGTTGGAGAGAAAGGTCTTGCCGGTGCCCACGGCGCCCAGAAGCAGAAGATTCTGAAACTGCTTATCAAAATTCTCAATGAAGAGCCGGGCTTCCGCCACGGTGCGGCGCATGGAATCCCTGTCATCGCCATCATACCAGTTATACGAGAATGTGTCAAAGTTTTCCTGCTTTAAAACCTCATTTAAATTGGATTGATGATATAATAAATCAATTTCAGCCTGGAGAAAGCAATGGCATTTCTCCGCGCCGATGAAGCCTGTGTCCTGACAGTCCGGGCAGACGTAGACAGGCTTCAGCGCCTCCGGCGTCAGCCCGTGGGCAGAAAGAAGGGCGCTGCGCTGCTCCTGAAGGGCCTTCAGACGGCTTTTGAGCCCGTCCTTGCGGGACGGCGCGTCTTCTACCGCAGAGCGTACCAGAGCGGCCTGACAGGTTGTAATATCGGCCTCCAGAGCAGACAGTTCCGGGATATCCTTCTGAATCTGCTCCATGCGCGCTTCATACTCCTGGCGGCTCCGGGCCTGCCGGGCTGCATACATGCGCATGATGGAATCATACTGAGTGTTCATAAGAGACATAAGGCGTCCTCCGGTTATTGGTTAATGAGCTGCTTTTCCAGCTCTTTGAAATCATAGTCCCGTTCCTGAAAATTATGGAAGCGGTTGGGCGCGGCGGGCCGTTTGGGAGCCGTGGACGCGGGTTCCGTCTGAGACTTCCGGTCGCTCCGGTTTCGGTCGGCACTCTGGATATCGTTTAAGGACTTTACACCCTGCTTTTTCCAGGATGCCAGAATCTTGTCCGTGTAGGGAAAGCTTGGCTGGTGAATGGCTGCCATGGTGCGGCTGCAGGCCTCGGAAATCACTTCCAGTGAGAAACCGTAGTCCTTGAGCCATTTATCCATACAGGCGATCTCCGCGTCCACCGGATTGCGTCCGGCGATGCCGAAGGCCTTCAGAATCTTGAAATAAGCCCGGTTATAGATAGTCACCTGTTCCCTGGCCTGGGTTACGGTGGTGTAGCCGGCCTGATGCCAGGCACGGGCCGTTGCTTCTATGTAATGGATGCTTTTGTGTCCGCCTGATACGGAGTATTCCACGAGATATTCTATCAGGGACGGACTGAAGCCGAAGATATCGTGTAAATCCAGAATTTTGCTGACCTCGGTGGAGCTTAAGGGCTTGCCCAGATACTGCTCGCAGATGAAGAGGAGCTGCTGGGCTTCGTCGGGGGTCAGGGGCTCCTTGGGAAGAGTGCCGGAGGGCGTCGTCGGTGATGCAGAGTCGGCGGAAATTGCAGACGGAGCGGAAGGCGTCGGCTGTGGCTTTGACCTGGTCGTGACTGCGCAATCGGCAGCAGGAAGCTCAGCCATCTTTGCCTCCGGCTCATTTACAATCTGTATCCCGGTCAGATTCTCCGCATTATCATACTGGAGCTTCAAAAGCTTCATCCGCTCCCAGTACTTCAATGCCCGGCGCACGTCGCTCTCGGTATTTTCGAATTTATTGGCAATGAGCTCAATGGAAAGCTCCTGGGTGTCTGACTTCAGGCAGCGCAGAAGATAGAGATAGATTTTCACATATTCGCCGTTGGCTTCCGGCATGTAATTGTCCAGAAAAAGATTCGACACCAGGGTATGTCCGTGGTCGCCGTCTCCCTGTAAAATAAATTCGCTCATGCTGCACTCCTGAATCAAAAATTGTTAGTGTTCACGTTCTTTTCAAGCTCCTATATTGTAGCATAGAATCAAAAAAAAGAGAACAGGCTTTTTTTAACAGGAGCCCCGCAGGGGATGTGTATAAGCAAAAATGTGGATAATGTGGATAACTTTGTGGAAAAATATTATTTGCAACCGGGAAGAGAGAGCCAAAAGTCCCGGAAAGCCTGTAAAACAGGCAGAAACAGCTGATTTACATAAGAAATCGTGTAATTCTTATGTAAACAGGTTGTCCACAAAAAAATCCACATGCATTTCGGTGGAAAAGCACCAAAAAGCATGTGGATAATGTGGATAACTTATTTGCGAAGCAGGTCTTCGCCGATATCTATCACGTTTCCGGCACCCATAGTTATGCACAGGTCGCCGTGCATACATTTTTCCAATAAAAATTTTTCAATTTCCTCGAAGGTCGGGAAATAATAGGCGTCAGTGCCAAGTTCACGGATGCGGTCAGCCAGCTGCTTCGAGCTAATGCCCAGGGTGTCGGTCTCACGGGCCGCGTAGATGTCCGCCAGCACCACATGATCGGCCAGGGTCAGCGCTTTCGCAAAGTCGTTGAAGAAGGCCTTGGTCCGGGTGTAGGTGTGGGGCTGAAACACGCACCAGATCTCCCTGTGGGGATAATGCTGTGCCGCGTGGAGGGTCGCCTTGATCTCCGTCGGATGATGGGCGTAATCGTCGATGATGGTAAAGCCGTTCATCTCGCCCTTATACTGGAACCGGCGGTCTGTGCCGGAAAAGTTCATAAGACCCTTGCGGATGATCTCAGGTGCAATGTGGAGAGAATCCGCCAGAGCGATGGAAGCCAGGGCGTTCAGCACATTGTGTGCGCCCGGTACGTTCAGATGGTACTCCTGCCCCGGTTTACCGTGCTTTATTACACGGAAGGTGGCGTGAGCTGACTCGTCGTAAGTCACATGCTCCGCATGATAATCTGCTTCGGCGGTGGAGCCAAAGGTCACCACGCGGCAGGCCAGTCCATCGGTAATCTCCTGATAATTCTCAATATCGCTGTTGATGATCAGCAGGCCATTTTCCGGAAGAAGTCCCGCAAACCGGTGGAAGGAATGACGGATATCCGCCAGATCCTTGAAGAAATCCATATGGTCTTCTTCTATATTTAATATGATCCCGATGGTCGGGAAGAAATGCAGGAAGCTGTTGGTATACTCGCAGGCCTCTGTCAGGAAGGTCTCGGAGCCCCCTACCCGGATATTGCCGCCGATAGCAGGCAGAATGCCGCCCACGGAAATGGTGGGATCCGCGTCCGCGGCCAGAAGAATTGTGGAAATCATGGAAGTGGTCGTGGTTTTGCCATGGGTACCGGACACGGCAATGGCTTTTTTGTAATTGCGCATCAGCTGTCCCAGAAGCTCCGCCCGGGAAAGCATGGGGATACCCCGATCCTTCGCTGCCACGAATTCCGGATTGTCCGGGTGAATGGCAGCCGTGTATACAACGACCTCGCAGTCTGCGGGAATATTGGAAGCCTTCTGGCCGATGCGGATCTGCGCGCCAAGCCGGGTCAGATGGTCGGTCAGCTCGGAAGCATGGCTGTCGGAGCCAGAGACCGGAAAGCTCTCCTTCAGTAAAATCTCAGCCAGGCCGCTCATGCTGATGCCGCCGATGCCGATGAAATGAATGGGTACCGGATTATGAAAATGAAGTTGATACATACTATACACATCCTCGTTTTTTTTTAAGTTTTGCTGCGGCATATCACCTTGTTTCCCAGAGATTCCCTGTCGCAATTTTTACAGCAATAGTATAGCATTAGAGCGGAAAGTTGGCAAGATTGGGCTTGCCGGAATTGTCTTTGTGCGATCTGCATAACTGAGAATTGGAAATAAGAGGAAAATCATACCCTCATTTTATGAAAAGAAAAGGAAAATAATGTTATCATAGCGTTTGAATATGAATAATAAACAAGAAATTAACAAGATTCTAATACATTATAGATAATATGTCAATGAAATTCTAAAAAAGCTGTCGCAAAATGTTTAAAATAAAATCAAAATTTTCCAATTTCATGTTCACTATTTACAAATGGTATGGTATAATATGTTAGAAACCAGTGACAGACTGGGAGGGAATTTTGTCACTGTTTGGACAGAATGATGGGACATGAAGGAAAAATTTGGGCAAGAGGTGATTAGGTGATTAAGAAAGAAATGATAGCCATGCTGCTGGCTGGCGGTCAGGGAAGCCGTCTCGGGGTTTTAACTGCGAAAGTAGCGAAGCCCGCTGTATCTTTCGGCGGAAAGTACAGAATAATTGATTTCCCGTTGAGCAATTGTATTAATTCAGGTGTAGATACGGTCGGAGTTCTGACGCAGTATCAGCCGTTGCGTCTGAACACCCATATCGGAATTGGAATGCCGTGGGATCTGGATCGCAATGTGGGCGGCGTAACCGTACTCCCGCCATATGAAAAGAGTACAAACAGCGAATGGTATACCGGAACAGCGAATGCGATTTACCAGAATCTGGATTACATTGATACATATAATCCGGATTATGTGCTGATCCTTTCCGGAGATCACATCTATAAAATGGATTATGAAGTAATGTTGGATTTCCACAAGGAGAATAATGCCGATGTAACCATCGCGGTTATGCCGGTACCCATGGAGGAAGCCAGTCGTTTCGGCATCATGATCACCGATGACAATAACCAGATCACAGAGTTTGAAGAGAAACCCGAGCATCCCAGAAGCAATCTGGCATCCATGGGTATCTATATTTTCAGCTGGCCGATTTTACGGAACGCGCTGATTCAGCTTTCCAGCCAGCCAAACTGTGACTTCGGAAAACATATCATTCCGTATTGCCACGACAATGGAAACCGTCTGTTTGCGTTTGAGTTCAACGGATACTGGAAGGATGTAGGAACCTTAGGATCCTATTGGGAAGCCAATATGGAGCTCATTGATATCATTCCGGAGTTTAACCTCTATGAAGAATTCTGGAAGATTTATACCAAGAGCGACGCAGTGCCGCCCCAGTATGTATCCGCGGAATCGAAGATCGAAAAGAGCCTGATTACCGGAGGAGCCGAGATTTACGGAGATGTATACAATTCCGTGATCGGCGCAGGCGTTACCATTGGAAAGGGAACCGTGGTGCGCGACTCCATTATTATGAAGAATACAACTATCGGTGAAAACTGTACCATTGACAAGGCTATTATCGCGGAGGAAGTCGAGATCTCCGACGGCGTAGTGATGGGAATCGGTGAAGAAGTTCCGAACAAGGTACAGCCGAAGATCTATTCCTTCGGACTGGTCACCATTGGCGAGAATTCCTACATACCGCCGAATGTAAAGATAGGAAAGAATACGGCTATCGCAGGAGATACCACGCCGGATGATTACAACGAAGGCGTACTGGCAAGCGGCGAGACATTGATAAAGGTAGGTGAACGGTAATGAGAGCGATAGGAATTGTACTTGCAGGCGGCAATAATCACAGAATGAGAGAGTTATCCAACAAGCGTGCAGTAGCGGCTATGCCCGTGGCAGGAAGCTATCGCGGTATCGACTTCGCACTCAGCAATATGTCTAATTCTCATATCCAGAGAGTCGCGGTACTGACTCAGTATAACGCGCGCTCCCTGAACGAGCACCTGAACTCCTCCAAGTGGTGGGATTTCGGAAGAAAGCAGGGCGGCCTGTATATCTTCACACCGACCATCACCGCGGACAACAGCTCCTGGTACCGTGGAACCGCGGATTCCATCTACCAGAATCTGGACTGGCTCAAGAAGAGCCATGAGCCGTACGTAGTCATCGCGTCCGGAGACGCAGTTTACAAGATGGACTACAATAAGGTACTGGAATACCACATTGAGAAGAAAGCGGACATCACTGTAGTCTGCAAGGACATGCCGGCAGACACAGACGTATCTCGCTTCGGCGTGCTGAAGACCGATGAAGAAGGCCGGATTACCGAATTCGAGGAGAAGCCGGTGGAGACCCAGGAAAGCACCATTTCCTGCGGTATCTATGTCATCCGCAGAAGACAGCTGATCGAACTCATAGAGAAATGTGCCCAGGAAGATCGCTACGACTTCGTACGGGACATCCTGATTCGTTATAAGAACCTGAAGAGAATATTTGCATACCGCACCACAGACTACTGGAGCAACATCGCGTCCGTAGAGTCCTACTACGAGACCAACATGGATTTCCTGAAAGCGGATGTCCGCAAATACTTCTTCAAGACCTATCCGGATGTATACTCCAAGGTGCTGGATCTTCCTCCGGCCAAGTATAATCCGGGGGCAGACGTGAAGAACTCCCTGGTATCCAGCGGATGTATCATCAACGGAGCTGTAGAAAATTCCATTTTATTTAAGAAAGTGTTCGTGGGGAATAACTGTGTGATTAAGAACTCCATTATTCTCAACGAAGTGTATATCGGCGATAATACTTACATAGAGAACTGCATCGTTGAAAGCCGCGATACAATTCGTGCTAACTCCCGTTACGTAGGAGAGCATGGGGTTAAGATAGTCGTCGAGAAAAATGAGCGTTACGTGCTGTAACGACGGACGGCCCACAAAGCACTGATAAGACAAACTGACCTGCAAAGGGCAGAAGAAAGGGGCAGGAAGTATGCAGATTACAGATGTACGCGTACGGAAGGTGTCAAAAGAAGGTAAGATGAAGGCCGTCGTTTCGATCACCATTGATGATGAATTTGTGGTTCATGATATCAAGGTTATCGAGGGCGAAAAAGGACTGTTTATCGCGATGCCGAGCAGAAAAGCGTCAGACGGAGAGTATCGGGATATTGCACATCCCATCAATTCCGGAACCAGAGATCATATTCAGGGGATCATTCTGGATAAGTATGAGGCTGCGCTGGTAGAGGCGGAAGAAGAGGCTTAGGTGATAAAGAGAACGATATAATGTAGGGGGAAGGCGTCGTCCGGAAGGGGCGGCGCCTTTTATGTTGGGGACGGACGCGAGGCGGGAGGAGCTTGGGG